>NZ_CANLZC010000067.1 GCF_947495455.1 uncultured Shewanella sp.
AGAGAAAGCCACAACTTAATATAACATCAGCCGAATTCAACGCGATGACAGTAATGCGTTAAACCGATCTGAGGTTAGATAGTCTTTTTCTAGCGTATTAAGCTCTTTTTTTAGTGATGTATTATCTGGTTCTTGATTAAATTTATTTTCAAGTTCGACTATGCGTCGCCAAACACTGATACGTTGCCTTGGGGTGAGTGTATATCCATTTGATGGACAAACGGATTCACAAAAACCACACTCAGTACATTTATTTATGATGTTATCTGCTGGAGGCAGTGTTTTGAGGTTTTCTAAGTGGATATTTTTATTATCACTTATTAATACATCAGGATTTAAAATGTTATTAGGATCGAAAGCACGCTTGATATTTTGCATTAATTTGTAAGCATCTGTCCCCCACTCTAATTCAACAAAGGGTGCCATATTTCGGCCTGTGCCATGTTCAGCCTTTAATGCGCCTTTAAATTCAATGGCGACAAGCTGAGATACATCTTGCATAAAAGCGCTATATCTATCAGTTTGGCTTTGTTCGTTAAATGATTGAGTGAAAACAAAATGTAAATTACCATCTAATGCATGGCCAAATATGATGGCTTCATTGTATTGGTACTTTTTAAATAAATTTTGCAGCGCTTTTACACCCAAAGCCAGTTTTTCTACAGGAAAAGTCACATCTTCAATAATGACTGTGGTACCCGTTTGTCTTACTGCACCAACTGCAGGAAAAGTTGCTTTGCGTATTTGCCAAAGTTCATTGCTAATTGTCTGATCTTGCGTAAATGCGACTTGCGCTAAAATATTGGCTTGTAATTGGGTAAGTAAACTTTCACATAGTGTATGAATTGACGATAATTCACTGGCATTTTTTGCATGGACTTCAATCAGTAAAGCAGCAGAATTTTTTGTCAATTGAGCTTTTGTATTGCTAGAATTTTGATTTAAACATTGCCGCATTAGTGGTTTATCAGCAACACTTTGTAACGCTCTAAAATCAAGTAACTCTAGGGCTGTGATATTCAGCTTTGCTAGCTTAGAGACGAGATCGCAGGCTAAATTTAAGCCATCAAAAATATAGAAACCTGTTATTTTATCTTGATAATCATCAACTGTGTGATAGGTAATATCTGCTATAAAGCCTAATGTTCCCTCGCTGCCTATCATTAAATGCTTAATTACCTCGATAGGATCTTCAAAATCGAGCAAGGAGTTGATGCCATAACCACAGGTGTTTTTATAACGATACTTTTGTTGAATTAACTCAGTTAATGCTGGGTTATTTCTAACGTTTTTAAGCAAGTCCGAAATTTGACTTATGAGTTCTGGTTTTGATTTTAAAAATGTATTTCTGCTTTGTTCATTTGCAGTATCGAGTACACTACCATCTGCAAAAATAATCGTCATCTCGGCTAAGGTATGATAACTATTTTGCTTTACACCACAGCACATGCCCGATGAATTATTCGCGGCTATCCCCCCTATTTTACAGCTATCAATTGACGCCGGATCTGGACCGAGCTTTTTATTAAAGGGTTTGAGTAATTGATTTACTTTTGCACCAATTATGCCTGGCTCTAAGGTGACTTTTTTGCCTTGTTCTAATATTTGAGACTTTTGCCAACCATTGGTTAAAGTGATTAATACAGAATCTGAAATTGCTTGACCAGATAAACTCGTACCTGCGGCTCTAAAAGTAACAGGGATTGCATATTGGTTGGCTAAAGTTAAAACTTGTTGTATTTGATTTTTGTTTTTAAGCACTAATACTAATTTAGGCGTTAAACGATAAAAGCTGGCATCTGTGCCATAAGCATAACGTTTAGAATAAGCATCTATTATTTCATCTGGATTTAAAAAAGTGCTAAGTGCAGATTTAAATTTAGTAAATAACAGATATGACATAAAGCTCCCAGAATGATAAAGCTTTGGCAGTTAATAAACATAATGACTCCCCACTAAAGATGCTGCTTTCCAATTAATAGTGAGTTAGCTGAAAACCAGAGCCATAATAGTTTAGTCAAACAAACTCAATCGGGGATCTGCATGCATAAACATAACATACTTTTCTTAGATTTCCAGGATAGTCAACTCACAGGATACATCAGACTCATTGTAGAGTTATTATAGGGCAATGGATTACGTGTTTCAGAGTGCTTAAGGTTACGTACCTTCTACTCTGAACATATTGTAGCGTATATGAGCCAACTGGGTTGACACCAGCTCTCCAAACTCACGTCACATAAAACGCCAGCCCAAGGCACTCTTGTGGCACTTTTTCACTGTTCACGGAAGCAGACGCCTGTTTGAGTACAAAGCCCTTTTCTACCCAGTACCCCACGGCGCACACTAGTTTCTCATTATAAAAAATCATGGGCACACGGGATCGTGCCCAAGGTGCAATATTAAGCTCTTGCCAAAGCTTTTTCAGTTCACGACCTTTATCGCGAAAGTGTGGCTGACAACGAGTGCGACCTGATATCCCAAAACGTAAGGTTACGATTTCAGTGGCCTTGGGCGGGCGGATTAATGGCATTAAGCGCTGTTGTGGGAGCCGCTGTGAGTTTGCATGCCTAGCCACGTAGAGCTCAATTAAGGCATGCAGGCATATTGGCGTATTCAGGTTACTGGATGACGACTCCCATGCAAGGGGGATAGGTATTTTGGCCCATAATGCATACTGCTGGGCTAACTGGCGCTCAACTTTGGCATCGGCCAGATATAGCACTTGCCCAAAACGCCTCGCCAACATATTCCCCACTTGCATAGCTTGTTTCGCGTCGCTTTTAGCAAATAACACTTGAGCCAGTAATTCTTTATTTTGCACTTGAGACAGAGGTGAAAAACCTTGTTTTTCAATAAAGGCACGTAACAATAATTCTTGCCAAGCATGGGTTTCCTCGGCTAATAAGGTCAAATTTAACCCTTGCCCCCATGCTGAAACCATTAACATTAATGGCAATTTGTTGGCCACTTCATCATCCAATACCGCTTGTTGCTCAAAACACAACTGAGCACTGCGACTGGCTGTCTTTGTAATACTGGGCCAACGATCTTTAAGCTGTGGAATGATCTCATGACGCAAAAAATTACGGTCAAACTGGGTGTCTTGATTGCTCTCATCTTCAATATGACACAAGCTATGCTCAGCGGCATAGTGCTCAATTTGCTCACGCTCAATGTTAAGTAAAGGGCGTAATAAATGTTTATCCTTGTCAAAAGACTGCGCTGCTCCCATCGAGGCTAATCCTTTAGGGCCTAAGCCTCGTTTAAGCGCCAACAATAAGGTTTCAAGTTGATCGTCTTGGTGATGAGCCGTTAACAACACATCGCCCGCTTGCATATGTTGAGCAATTGCTTGGTACCTGGCCGTTCTCGCTTCTGCCTCAATACTGAGTCTCGCGCCGGTTTTTACTCTCACTTTTTCAAGGGTAAAAGGCAATTGATAAGCTAAAGCTTGTTGCTGACAATGCTCAGCCCATTCATCGCTATTGGCACTTAGCCCATGATGCACATGGATCAATTGGTATTTAAACCGAGTAGGATGCACTGTTGCAAACTCACTTAGTCCATGCAGTAACACTGCCGAGTCAACACCACCACTATAAGCAAGCACTAACTTAGCCCCTGTGTGAATATCACTCTTTACAAGACTTTTCTCTATCAACTGAGCAATATTGATGGCCTGATGAGTCACTGACAATACTCCCTATAAAACTTGAAATAACATATTCAGGTTCAAAATAAGATCCGCACTTTATTCGAGCCAGATAAAGATTCTAGCGATAACATTAATTCATCGCTGGGGTTCACTTGCCACTCTTCACCTAACCTTACCTGACTTTTCACCTCTTCAGTGGAGTAATTGATCACCATAGGCACTTTGCCCGCTTTCCAAGGGGATACCGCTTCTTTAAGTTTTTCTAACCACCCAATATTCACCTCATTCCCTTGAATATCGATTTCAACGGCATGGGCAAAATGACTTCGAGCTTCTCCCATATCAATAATGTTTCTAGCCGTCATGCGATTACCACCAGAGAAATCATCAAAGCTCACTTCGCCTTCAATGATTAAAATACGATCTTTCTCTAACAAATGATTAAACTTCTCAAAAGCTTCGGTAAACATCATGACTTCTAAGCGGGCACTTTTATCATCTAAAGTGACCAGCCCCATTTTTGAGCCCCTTTTTGTGAGCATGACACGTGTCGCCACCACAAGCCCTGCCGCCTTCATGGTTTTCCCACGCTCTGTGGGATGAATATCTTTCAATCTGCAGGAAGTATAATGTTTCAGCTCTTTCAAATATTGATTAATGGGATGCCCCGTGAGATACAAGCCTAAGGTATCCCGCTCTCCTTCTAGCCAAACCTTATCGGGCCAAGGCGCACACTGAACAAATTGTTGTTTATTATCTTCTGGCTCACTGTTGAGTAAACCAAACATATCGTGCTGACCTATCGCCTCGGCCTTTGCGTGCTGATCTGCCGCTCGAATCGCTTCAGGCAAGGTGGCCATCATGGCCGCTCTATGAGGCCCAAGTTTGTCCATGGCGCCCGATTGGATCAGTTTTTCAAGTATGCGTTTATTGAGTTTCTTTAAATCCACACGGGCACAAAAATCAAACAAATCAATGAAGGGGCCGTCTTTACGGGCTTCAATAATCGACTCAACAGGCCCTTCACCCACACCTTTAATCGCCCCAATGCCGTAAACAATATTGAGATCTTTATCCACAGTGAACTGCAACTGCCCTTTATTGACATCCGGTGGCAACAAGGGCATCCCCATACGCTCACATTCATCCACTAAGGTCACGATTTTATCGGTATTATCCATATCCGCCGACATCACCGCCGCCATAAACTGGGCCGGATAATGGGTTTTTAACCAAAGCGTTTGATATGAAACCAGTGCATAAGCCGCCGAGTGAGATTTGTTAAAACCATATCCGGCAAACTTTTCCACTAAATCAAAGATTTTCATGGCCAGCTCGCCATCGACACCATTTTTGATCGCACCTTCTTTAAAGGTGCCTCGCTGCTTCGCCATTTCTTCAGGCTTTTTCTTACCCATAGCACGGCGTAGCATGTCCGCCCCACCTAAGGTATAACCCGCTAACACCTGAGCAATTTGCATGACTTGCTCTTGATACAAGATAATGCCATAGGTAGGTTCTAAAATACCTTTTAATGATTCATGCTGATATTGAGAATCCGGATAAGAGACCTCTTCACGGCCATGCTTACGCTCAATAAAGTTATCAACCATGCCAGATTGCAAAGGCCCTGGCCTAAACAAGGCCACCAATGCAATCATATCCTCAAAGCAATCCGGCTGAAGGCGTTTAATCAAGTCTTTCATCCCTCGAGACTCTAACTGAAATACCGCCGTTGTTTCATAACGCTGTAATAATTTAAATGACTGAAGATCATCGAGTGGGATCGCGGCGATATCCACTAATGGCAAACCTTGTGCTGAATTAGTGCTGTTCACCATTTGCAGTGCCCAATCAATAATGGTCAAGGTTCGCAGACCCAAAAAGTCAAACTTAACCAAACCTGCGGTTTCTACGTCGTTCTTATCAAACTGAGTAACAGGATTTTGCCCTTCGCTGTCACAGTAAATTGGCGCAAAATCCGTAATGGTGGTGGGCGAAATAACAACCCCCCCCGCATGCTTACCCGCGTTACGGGTCACGCCTTCAAGTATGCGGCACATGTCGATGAGATCTTTGACTTCCTCATCACCATCGTAGGCTTCTTGTAAACTAGGCTCCACCTCAAAGGCTTTTGCCAGTGTCATGCCAGGCTCTGCAGGCACCATTTTCGATATGCGGTCCACAAACCCATAAGCATGACCTTGAACTCGACCCACATCACGAATAACGGCCTTAGCGGCCATAGTGCCAAAGGTAATGATCTGTGATACCGCATCTCGGCCATAAAGCTCGGCCACATGATCTATCACCTCATCCCGTCTATCCATACAAAAATCGATATCAAAATCCGGCATGGAGACACGCTCAGGGTTTAGAAAGCGCTCAAACAGTAAATCAAACTCTAATGGATCAAGATCGGTAATTTTAAGGGCATAAGCCACGAGTGAGCCCGCCCCCGATCCACGACCTGGGCCAATGGGAATATCATTGTCCTTCCCCCACTGAATAAACTCCATAACAATGAGAAAGTACCCAGGAAACCCCATTTGGTTAATCACGTTTAACTCAACATCTAAACGCTCATCGTACTCCCCGCGTTTTTCTGCACGCACGTTTTCATCAGGAAATAAAAACGCTAACCGCTCTTCTAAGCCTTTTTGAGACACTTTAACGAGAAAATCTTCAATGGTTAATTCACCCGTTGGAAAATTAGGCAGAAAATACTCGCCCAAACGCACTGTGACATTACAACGTTTTGCAATTTCAACACTGTTAGCAAGTGCCTCTGGAATATCGGCAAACAACTCACACATTTCATTTTCAGATCTGAAATACTGCTGCTCACTGTATTTCTTCGGCCTGCGAGGATCTGCAAGTGTGAAACCATCATGAATAGCCACACGAATTTCATGGGCTTCAAATTCATCAGGCTTCATAAAGACCACCTGATTTGTCGCCACCACAGGTAAGGCCTTAACTTGGGCTAACTCCACCGCCATATGTAAGTAACGCTCTTCATCAGGGCGGCCTGTGCGTAAGAGTTCTAAATAATAGCGATTAGGAAAATGCGTTTGATAAAAATCAATCAGACTCTCTACTTGCCCCTGATTGCCCTTTAATAAGGCTTTACCTACATCCCCTTCTCGGCCCCCAGAAATCAGCAACAAGCCTTCTTGATACTTTGCCAGCCAAGCATGATCAATCACAGCTCTGTCTTGAATATGCCCTCGTAAATACGCATCACTAATGAGCAAGGTAAGGTTCTTATACCCATCATTGTTCATGGCCAACACCGTTAAGGCACATAACTCATCACCAAACTCTGGAATTTGTACCCAAAAGTCACTGCCAATAATCGGCTTTATTCCCGCGCTATGGCAACCACTGTAAAATTTAACTAAGCCACACAGGTTAGTCTGATCCGTTAAGGCAATGGCCGCCATTTTTTGCTCTGCCGCTTGGGCCAAAATGGGCTTAACCTTAGTAATACTGTCAGTCATAGAAAAGTCACTGTGGACACGTAGATGAACAAAACGAGGATCTGACATAAATAAATTTATCTTTATATTAAGTTAAAAAACTGAATTTAAGGTGATTGCCACTACTGGCTGACAAAAATGATCCGTAAGGATCACTCTGTCTTCTTGTGCTTATTCGTGTAGCAAGGCTGGTTAAGCGTTTATTTCAGCGCGGCTTGTACCGGACGAAAGCTTTTTCTATGCTCTCTCAATACCCCTAAACGCGCCAGTGCTTCAAAATGGGCTTTGGTTGGGTAGCCTTTATGTTTATCAAAACCATATTCCGGATGCTCAAGCGCCAGTTCCATCATTTCTCTATCTCGTACCACTTTTGCAATAATAGAGGCAGCACTAATGGCATCGATTAAGCCATCTCCTTTAATGATGGCATGGCTTGGCATACCAAAATTAGGGCTACGATTCCCATCGACTAAAACAAGCTCAGGTTGAATGCTCAAGCCTGCAACCGCTCTTTGCATTGCTAACATGGTCGCCTGTAAAATATTCAGCTCATCGATTTCTGCCGGGCTGGCCGAACCAATACTCACGCACTGAGCTTTTTCATTAATTTCAGCAAACAGCGCTTCGCGCTTTTTATCCGTCAATTTTTTAGAATCATTCAAGCCCAAAATGGGACGACTAGGATCGAGAATAACCGCAGCGGTGACCACATTACCAATCAATGGACCTCGCCCGACTTCATCCACTCCAGCATAACAACCTTGGCAAAGCTGAGCAATTTGCTCTGCTGATATATTTTTAATGGTGGCCATCAGGATCAATATTCCCTTAAAAAATGAAAAATAAAATGTAAAGACGTTAGACCTGAATAAGGGTAACTACAGCCTCAGCGGCTTTCTCACTGGCATCTTGCTTTAACACTTGATGCATCGCGGTAAACTTATTCATGATAGGCGCCATGTCATTATCAAACAGCGCGGCGACAGCTTGTGAAATTCTCTTCGGCGTGCAATCTGCCTGAATAAGTTCTTCCACTAACACCTCATCAGATAATAAGTTAGGTAAAGAAAATTTATCAATAAGCATCAAACGTTTTGCAATATGATAGGTCATAGCATTAAGCTTATAAGCAACAACCATAGGCCTTTTTACTAACATGGCTTCCAGTGTCGCCGTGCCCGATGCCAGTAAAATCGCATCAGAGGCTGCCATCACTTCGCGAGAATGGCCCTCAACTAATGTAATATCAAGATTCGGTGCATAAGTCTTTAATGCTTCTTCAAACTGTACGCGGCGTTTATCATTCACCAGCGGTGTGACAAATTTAAGCTTAGGATAACGCTGTTTTAACAAAACAGCCGCTTTGACAAAGGGCTCAGCTAACTGCTTTAATTCTCCTCCCCGTGAACCGGGCAAGACTGCCAAATACGTTTCAGAGGCCAATAAACCCAGGCTCTCTCGCGCCTGAACTTTATCACTTATAAGAGGAATATCATCCGCCAATGTATGACCAACAAAGGTACAAGGCACCTGATGTTTATCATAAAAGGCTTTTTCAAACGGCAATAGAGACAACACCATATGTGTCGCTTTAGCGATTTTAAAAATACGTTTAGGGCGCCAAGCCCAAACGGACGGACTCACATAATGAACCGTTTTGATCCCTTTGGCTTTCAACTTCATTTCAACGCCGAGATTAAAATCAGGAGCATCGATACCGATAAAGCAATCGGGTTTTACTTGACTTAAAACCGAGATCAATTCTCGCCGAACTTCAAGTAACCGAGGCAAGCGGGATAACACCTCAACAATCCCCATCACAGCAAGCTCTTCAAAAGAGAACAGGGATTCAAACCCCAGCGCATCCATTTTGGGGCCACCAATACCAATAAATCGTGCATTTGGAAAACGTTTCTGTAAGGCTTTGATTAAGCCTGCCCCTAAAATATCACCAGAAAGTTCTCCGGCAACCATGGCAAAAACGGGGGAAGTATTGTCAGTTGTCATGATAATTGAATTCAGCTAAATGTGAATATCCCCATCATGATTGAAGCTGGCTTGCTGCAATCATGATGGGGATATGTGAACCATGAATAAAAGGCTAAGCCTTTATCCATGACGATATAAGTTAACGAATAATACCGCGACTGGACGTGCTAATAAAATCGGTAAACAATTTCACTTGTTCATCTTCCTTTCCCGACTCCGTTAACTCTGTTATGGCTTCATCAAGTGTTAATCCATTACGGTACATGGTTTTATAAGCACGGCGAACTGCTAATTGGCTTTCTTTCGTAAAACCACGACGCTTAAGCCCTTCAATGTTCAATCCACGAGGCTTAGCTGGAAAACCTGAGGCCATCACAAACGGCGGCACATCCTGTAATACCACAGAGCTGCCTGCGGTAAATGCATGGGCGCCTATGTGTACAAATTGATGTACACCTGTCATGCCACCTAAAATGGCCCAATCGCCCACATGAACATGGCCCGCAATGGATGCATTATTTGCCATGATCACATGGTCACCCACCACGCAGTCATGAGCAATATGCACATAAGCCATAAAAAGATTATGGGAGCCGATTCGAGTTTCCCAATTATCTTGAGTGGTACCACGATGAATGGTAACCGATTCACGTATCACATTGTGATCGCCAATAATCAAGCGAGTCTCTTCACCAGCGTATTTCTTGTCTTGGCACTCTTCTCCAACAGAGGCGAATTGAAAAATACGATTCCCTTTACCAATAGTCGTCGGGCCTTTAACCACAACATGAGAACTTAACCAAGAATCATCACCAATCTCAACACCTGCACCTATGTAGGTCCAAGGGCCAATGGTGACATTATTACCAATTTTGGCATCAGGGTGAATATACGCTAATTCATCAATCACTTCTCAATCTCTCTACGGGCACACATGATTTCAGCTGAACAAACTAGCTCACCATCCACTCTCGCTTCACCAGTAAAGACGCCTATTCCTCGGCGCTCTTTGATCATTTTCACTTCAAAATGTAATTGGTCACCGGGCTCAACGACGCGTTTAAAGCGAGCCTTATCGATACCAGCGAAATAATAAAGCGCATCATTTGAAGGCACATCACTCATGGTTTTAAAAGCCAATAGACCTGTTGCCTGTGCCATGGCTTCTAAAATCAATACGCCAGGCATCACAGGCTGTACAGGAAAATGCCCTTGAAAGAAAGGCTCATTGATGGTCACATTTTTTATCGCATGCAAACTTTCACCACGAGTGAAATCAAGCACTCTGTCAATCAATAAAAATGGGTATCTATGGGGAAGGAATTTTAAAATTTCCTTTATATCCATACTATTCAACTGGTTTGACACTCAATCTATTCCTCAAACTCTCACCGAGTTACGACTCTGAATTCACATCAACCTTCTTCTCTAACTGCTTAACGCGTTGAAAAAGGCTGTCTAATTGTCTAAATCTTACCGTATTTTTACGCCATAACTTATTGTCCATGGCTACAGTAGCAGAAGAGTACACGCCTGGCTCACGAATATGATTCGTGACACTCGTACTGCCTGTAATATGCGTACCATCACCGATATTAAGATGACCAGAGATAGCGCAATTACCACCAATAATACAATATTTTCCTATTTTGACACTACCTGCAAGTGTCGTACTTCCCGCGATAGCGCTATTTTCACCAATAATATCATTATGGGCAATTTGTACTTGGTTATCGATAATCACGCCGTCATGAATTTCGGTATGATCTATCGCACCACGATCCACACTGGTACCCGCGCCAATTTCAACACGAGAGCCAATACGTACACCACCTGTCTGAGGAATTTTAATCCATTGACCACGCTCATTCGCGTAACCAAAGCCATCAGAACCAATCACAGCGCCAGAATGCACAATACAATCAGTACCAAAATGCACATTATGATAAACGGTGACATTAGCCCATAGCCGGGTACCTGAGCCGATAATGCTATCTTGGCCTACTACACTTCCCGCACCCACTTGAACATTTTCACCTAAAATCACATTTGCGCCAATCACGGCATTAGGACCGATGGCAACCCCTTCACCTATCATAGCAGACGGATCGATCTGTGCTGAAGGATGAATACTGCTTGCAGCATTAGGCGTGCTGTCTAATAATTGCGCTATTTTAGCAAAACCCACATAAGGGTCTTTTAAAATGATCGCATTGCCGGTATAAACTTCAACATCACTGGGTGATAAAAGTACCGCACCAGCCTGAGTTTTTGCTAACTGAATTCGATACTTAGCATTAGCTAAAAAAGTGATTTGCTCAGATTGCGCGCTCTCCAAGGTACCCACCGCAAAAATTTCTTTTTGAGGGTCACCTTGGATTTCGGCATCTAAAAAATCAGCTAATACTTGTAAAGTATAGCTTTTCATTAATTACTTACCTTTACTTAAAGCTTCAACAACTTGCTTACTGATATCGGCATCTGGCTTAACATAAATAGCCGCACCGCGTTGCAATACAAGATCGTATTGCTTCTTTTTAGCAATAGAATCGATAACAGTTTGCACTTTTGCTAACAACTTATTTTGCTCTTCGCCATTGCGACGACGCATATCTTCATCTAATGCCTTACCTTTGAGCTGTAATTCTGCCTTCATGGAATCCATTTTGCGCGTAAGCTCTGTCTTTTGAGCCTCGCTCATCAATGCACCATCACGTTGCTGCTTTTCCATCAATCCTCGAAGATCTTCTTGCATTTTTTGCACCGCAGCAACACGATCACCAAATTCTTTCTTCAATGCTTCATTTACTTGCTCACGTTGTGGTAATTGCTCAAAAACCGATTGCATATCAACCACTGCAATCTTTTCTGCATTGGCCGCTAATGGCGCCGCCAGTAAGACTAAAACCATCATTGCGCGATTAAACACTTTCTTCAAAACAGACTCCTTTTGTCGAGCAAGCATTGCCGACATGATTTAAATTAAAAAGTTTGACCAATATTAAAGGAGAAGATTTCTGTGGAATCTCCCTCGTATTCCTTGATTGGCCATGCAAGATTAAACACCATTGGCCCCATGGGCGAGATCCATTGTACACTGACTCCCCACGAAGCGCGAATTCGACTTGGATCGCTATAATCTTGTAGTTTGGCATATTCAGTCGCAGACAGATCACTATAAGCGCTATAGTCAAACTCTGTATTCCACACGTTACCTGCGTCAATAAAGAAGCTGGTCCTCACCGAATTGGTATAGGCTTCATCTAAAAACGGCGTCGGCACTATCATTTCAATACTGGCCGTGGCAAGCGCATTCCCCCCCACAGAGCTGCCATTGGTCACAGAGACGCTAGAATCCGTTCCCGAAATACTGGTCGTATCACCTGATGACGATGAGGAGCCATCAGTGGTTGATGTCGTCGTATAAATGGCTCTAGGCCCTACGGTATTCGATTTAAAGCCACGAATAGAAGTGCTACCACCGGCATAGAAATTCTCCCAGAAAGGCAAAATTTGATCATTACCGTTATAGGTACCATAACCATTACCGTACCCCAATTTCGCTTTCGTTAAGAAAACAAAATCTTGTTTTCGCGTCAGAGGGAAATAAAAACTGGTGTTAAAGTCCGTTTTAAAGTACTGCAAATCTGAACCAGGAACGGTTGCCTTACCGTTCCAGCTTTGAGACGAACCGCTAGTTGGGAACGTACCACGGTTTAAGCTACTACGTGACCAGCCTAAACTTAATTCAACATTATTAAAGCTTAAGGATGAATCCGTATTATCTTCATCACTATAAATTTCATAAAATTGCAGCGCTTGATCGTATTCTGAAACTTCAGAAATAGTGTTATGCCGTAAGGTGATCCCCCCGCTCAGTCGGTTCGTTTCATTAATAGGGAAACCTGAGAAAGATGACAAAGAATAAGACTCATTGTTATAAGCCTCTAAGTTGGCGCTGCTCGCATCAAATTTACTCCAAGATAAACTGCTGCCTAAGCTCACCCCGTCTTTAGTAAAATACGGATCAGTAAAAGAAATACTGGCATTTTTAGAATAGGTATTGGTATTAACATTAATACCCGCCTGATTACCTGTTCCTAAGAAGTTACTTTGCTGTACACCAAGCTGTAAACTGATCCCAGAGGATGTACCGTAACCGACTCCGGCATTAAACGAGCCTGACGGCTGCTCTTTCACTTTAAAGTCAACGTCCACCAGATCATCTGTGCCCGGTACCTGTACAGTTTCAGTATCAACCGTTTCAAAATAACCGAGACGATTCAACCGTGTTTTCGACTGTTCGACTTGAGCAGAATTTAGCCAAGCACCTTCCATTTGTCTTAATTCTCGGCGCATCACTTCATCTTTTGTGATGGTATTACCGCTAAAATTGATATTACGCACATAAACCCGCTTACCCGGCTGAATATTCACATTCAAGTTAACGGTTTGGGTCTCATCATCAATTTCAGGATACACTTTGACTTCAGGATAGGCATAACCAAAACGCCCCAAGTATTTAGCATACATTTCTTCGGTAAAGGTCACATCACTGCCGTTGTAACGATCTCCAACTTTAATGGGTAAAATACTCTTCATCAAAGCTTCTCGGCCCATCAAATCACCGGTTAAGGTCACTTCTTTGATGGTATATTGCTTACCTTCATTCACATTAATCGTGATATATAAGCCTTTACGATCTGGCGTCATGGCCACTTGCGTTGAAGTGATCTCAAAACGAATATAACCGCGATTATGATAAAAACTCTTAATGGTTTCTAAATCCGCTTGTAACTTTTGCTTCTGATATCGACGATCACCAAACAAATCCCACCAAGCGACATAATCTTTCAGCTCCAACATATTGATTAACTCTTCATCGGTAAATTCTTTATTACCAACAATGTTAATTTGCCTAATATCTGCAGCTAAGCCTTCTGTAAAATTAAATTTTAATTCAACCCGGTTACGAGGCAGGTTAATAATTTGCGCTTCCACTTTCGCGCCATATTTACCCACACCATAATAAAAATCTTGTAAGCCTTTCTCGATACCTGACAGCGTTGTTCGATCCAAGGACTCTCCAACTTTAACACCAGAGCCGTCTAAGCTTTCCTGCAATTGTTCGTCTTTGATGTCTTTATTACCTTCAAAGGTAATCGCACTGATTGTCGGACGCTCAACCACTTTAACAATAAGCACACCACCGTCGTGACTGACTTCAATATCATCAAAGTTAGAAGACGCATACAGGCTCTTAATCGCTTGTTGTAATTTTAATTGATCAACCGTATCTCCAACCTTAATGGGCAAACTCAACAAAGCGGCACCTAATGCCACACGTTGCAGGCCATCTACTTGGATATCAGTCACTTCAAAAGGCTGAAAAGCTTCAGCCCAACTGTTCCCTGAAAAAGACGCACCGACTAATAACATCGAGGCAAAAAGTTTATTCAATCTCATAGAGCACTTCTAATTATTTGTTTGTCGTTGCTCAGAGCCGGGAAAAATCATTAAAGAGCGCAACGCCCATTAACATTAGCAGCATAGCTGCCCCAAATCTGAATCCAATTTCCTGTACCTTCTCCGGTACAGCCCTACCTGTGATCACTTCAACGAAGTAATACAAAAGGTGTCCACCATCAAGCACTGGTAAAGGAAATAAATTAATAATCCCTAAATTAACGCTAATCAATGCAAGAAAACCTAAAAAATAAACAAAGCCCACATTGGCACTATTACCCGCACCTTGAGCTATTGAAATCGGTCCGCTTAAATTCTTTACAGAAATATCACCTGTAAACAATTTACCAATCATCTTCAAGCTAACGGTGATAAGCTGCCATGTTTTATTAACGGCGACGCTAAAAGAATCTAACACACCATATTCAAGCTGCAAACGCATATTATCAGGCCAAGGTGCCAAAGTCGGGGCAATGCCCACCACACCTTCCATTTTACCTTGCGCGTTTTCACGCTCTGTTGGGGTCACAGTCAAGGTTAATGGCGTGCCTTGTCGATCCACCACTAATGACAAAGGCACATTGGCCGAACCTTGCACTAGAGTGACAAAATCATTCCAATTATGATAGGGAACGCCATTAATGGAAATGAGTTTATCACCCACTTCTATTCCCGCTTTTTGCGCCGCACTGCCCTTAGAGACTAACGCGATATCAGGTAAAATGTCGGGCTGAAAAATCGATAAACCTAATGACGTTACCGGTAATTCTTTTTCAGGATCAAAGTGCCATTGCCTAGTGTCCAATTGATAGATCTTAGGTGTTTCAATCCCTTCATTTTGTAAAGGTACCACACTTAATGACACTTGCTTATCACCAATATGACCTGCTAAAGCCAAATTGACTTCTTCCCAATTTCGCACCTTCTGTTGAGCAACCGCCACGATTTTCAAAGGCTCGTGAACCTGAATTTGCGCAGCCGGAGAGCTAGGCCTTACACCATCAATAACAGGTTTGACAGCCGGTACCCCGATCAGATACATGAGATATAACGCTGCAATGGCAAAAATAAAATTAGCAATAGGCCCAGCACTGACAATGGCAATACGCTGCCAAACCGTTTTTCGATTAAAGGCTTGTGACAAAAGTTCATCTGGCACATCATCAACACGCTCATCAAGCATTTTGACATAACCGCCAAGGGGAATAATCGCAAGAACATATTCAGTGCCATCTTTGCCTATACGACGCCAAATCGCTTTACCAAAGCCAATGGAAAAACGCTCAACTTTCACACCACAACGTCTGGCCACCCAAAAGTGTCCATATTCATGGGCGGTGATCAATATGCCTAGGGCAACAAAAAAAGCCCCTAAATTCCATAAAAAATCTAACATTCCCTTCCTCTGAGCGTGATTAACATTTGGTGATATACTCTAAAGCATAATGGCGACTTTGGTCATCTAAAGCCAATATGTCCTCTATTCTATTCAATGAATGTGAGGTTATCTTGGTTAAGCACCCTTCAGTCACTCGGCTAATATCCGTAAAACGTATTTTACCATCAAGAAATGCCTGTACAGCCACTTCATTGGCTGCATTTAAGATTGTTGTCGCTTCTTGTCCCTGATGACAGGCTTCAATGGCTAACCCTAAACATGGAAAACGCTGAAAGTCGGGTTCAACAAAGCTTAATTGTCCGACTTTAAAAAAATCCAAAGGTTCAACACCTGATGCAATTCTTTTTGGGTAGGACAAACAATGTGCAATAGGCGTACGCATATCTGGATTGCCCATTTGCGCGACAACGGAGCCATCTTGATATTGCACCATAGAGTGGATCACACTTTGTGGGTGGATCACCACCTTTAACTTATCACTGGATGCATTAAATAACCATTTCGCCTCA
Organism: uncultured Shewanella sp.; assembly: GCF_947495455.1. Lineage (GTDB taxonomy): Bacteria > Pseudomonadota > Gammaproteobacteria > Enterobacterales > Shewanellaceae > Shewanella. Next base: position 16,504 of record NZ_CANLZC010000067.1, read on the forward strand.
ATGTACTCTAAGCCTTTATTCATCATAGTGGCTGAATCGACAGAAATTTTAGGCCCCATTGACCAATTAGGATGTCGGCAAGCTTGCATTGGGGACACAGCGGCTAAATCGGTGAGGGGCGTATTTAAAAACGGGCCACCAGAGCCCGTTAATAATATATTCGCAATTCCGGCATGATTAAGATCACAGCGGCCAATATTACTTTGCAGTGCCTCTGGTAAACATTGAAAAATGGCATTGTGCTCACTATCAACGGGCAGAACGATAGCACCAGATTGCTGCATCGCCTCAATAAATAATTGCCCAGACATGACCAAGGACTCTTTATTCGCCAGCAGCACACGTTTACCCGCTTCAACAGCCGCTAAAGTCGGCAGCAGCCCAGCTGCACCGACAATGGCCGCCATAACTATATCAACCTCAGCAGCACTGACTAAGCCCTTTAATGTATCAATACCTGTGGTCACTTGAATATTAAGCTCACTGGGTAACTGCTGCTGTAATAACGTCGCCGCTCTTTCATCGACCATATGGGCATATTGAGGTTGATGGGAGAGGCACAATGCATGCATTGCATCCACATTTCTATGCGCCACTAATGCAAAAACGCCATATTCTTCAGGATGTCTGGCAATAACATCAAGAGTATTTTTACCAATGGATCCTGTCGCACCCAAAATAGTCACTTGCTGCATACTTTACATCCAAAATGCGATATAGATTAATACAAAAACAGGCAATGCCGCGGTTAAGCTGTCTATTCTATCCAGCACGCCACCGTGACCGGGTAAAATCGTCCCAGAATCTTTTATGTCAGCCACACGCTTAAACATACTCTCAGACAAGTCGCCTAAGGCTGAGGCCAATGCCGTGATTAATGTCACCCCTATCAACAAGCCCACTTCCTGCTCTGGGGCCATATACATCACACCCAATACAACCAGCATGGTCATTAATAAGCCACCTATCAATCCCTCTAAGGTTTTCGCGGGACTCACATTAGGCATAAGCTTAGTACGCCCAAAGGCTTTACCCGCAAAATATGCCCCCGTATCGGCAGCCCAAACAATTAACAACACAAGGAAAACCAATATACCACCATAATAAGGGGCGGCAGCAGAACTTAATCCTTTAAGCGATATTAATGCAATAAAACACGGGATAAGAGTCAGTTGACCAAAAATAGATTTTAACATTGGGCTATTTTTCCAAAAGCCTGCGCTTTTTGGAAATAAACAAACAAGCAAGAGTGACACACACCACCACAAGCCACCCACGAGTATAATCCCTAAAAACAATGGGTGTAATCGCCCTTGTAACCAGACATCAGCGGCTGGCACAATCACATTCAATGCCGCCAACAATAATCCAAAGGTCACCGTAAAGCTCCATTGAGTCATATTACAATTTTTATCGATAATACGCCCCCACTCTTTTGCGGCAATTAAAAAGACACCGAGTAATGCCCAAGAAAAATATTCAGTTGGCAAGTAAAAAATCGCACCAAAAACCAAAGGAATGAGACAGACTGCCGTTATTATTCGTTTTTTTAGCAAAAAGGTTTCCTCTAACAATGTTGATTAAGTCTGCAATGACTCAATTTGACTGCCTGTCAAACCAAATCGACGCTGACGTGTTGCAAACGTTGTGACAGCGTCTTTAAAGTGAGACTCATTAAAATCAGGCCATAACGTATCCATGAAAACTAACTCAGCATATGCTGCCTGCCACAAAATAAAATTACTGATCCTGTAATCACCACCTGTTCGAATCATCAAGTCCACTTCAGGCTGATCTTGCATACTCAATTGCTCAGACAGGGCCTCTTCAGTAAAAGCCTCTTCTGATAGTTCACCGCTTTGCACTTGTTGAGCCAATTTTTGTGCCGCTTGTAAAATATCCCAACGTCCACCATAGTTGGCTGCCACATTGAGAACTAAACCGTTATTTTGAGACGTTTGCTCTTGAGCTGAAATGATTTTTTTCTGAAGCTTATCAGAAAAACGACTAATATCTCCTATGATATTGAGCCGCACGCCATTTTTATGAAGTAATTTAATTTCACGTTGTAATACCGTGAAAAAAAGCTGCATCAATAAACCGACTTCTTTATCTGGGCGTCGCCAGTTCTCACTCGAAAAAGCAAATAAAGTCAATGAAGGAATACCTAAACTTCTGGCCGTACGAACTGCTCTTCTGACCGCTTTTACGCCCGCTTGGTGACCTATGACTCTCGGCTTACCCTGCCCTTGAGCCCAACGTCCATTACCATCCATAATAATTGCCACATGTTGTGGCACCGACTGCTTTATTAATTCAGACGCGAGCACAGACGCGCTCGACGACATGCCATCGTCGGTATGAGGATCCACTGACATCTATAAAACCCTTAAAAATAGCAAACGCCGCGTAGTATAACCTCACACGGCGTCTGAACTCTAGAGGCTGTTGAGCTTTGATGATGATTTTCACACAAAAAACAACAATCCCTGATACTGGGTAAGAGTATTAAAACTCCATTAATTCCTTTTCTTTCGCCGCGAGCACTTCATCAATCAATTTAATGTGCGTATCGGTGAATTTTTGGATTTCATCCTCAGAGCGGCGAACATCATCCTCTGTACACTCTTTTTCTTTCTCTAATGCTTTCACATCAGAGTTCGCATCGCGGCGCACATTACGCACAGCAACACGGCCGTTTTCTGCTTCTGCACGTACCACCTTAATCAAATCTTTACGGCGCTCTTCAGTCAAAGCAGGTAAAGGAATGCGAATAATCGCACCAGCAGACATAGGGTTTAGGCCTAAATCTGATGTCATAATGGCTTTTTCAACAGCCGCGATCATAGTATTGTCAAAAACCGATACCGCTAGTGTACGTGCGTCATCGATAGAGATATTAGCCACCTGCTTAAGCGGCGTTAATGAACCATAATAAGGTACTTTAATCGTATCCAGTAAACTTGGGTGCGCACGGCCAGTACGTACCTTTGCCATTTGCGTTTTCGTCGCCTCTACGCACTTATCCATGCGTGTTTTAGCATCATTTTTGATTTCGTTTATCACGTTGTCTGTCCTTTTAAGTTACTTAACTCAATTAAACTGCTTTAATCAGCGTACCCAATGACTCGCCCATGATGACACGGCGAAGTGAACCTGGCTCATTCATGTTAAAGACGAGTAGAGGCATGTCATGATCTCTAGCTAAAGTAAATGCCGCTAAATCCATGACTTTCAATTCTTTATCGAGTACTTCATTATACCCCATAACATCATACTTAACCGCATCAGGATTTTTCACTGGGTCATCAGAATAAACACCATCAACCTTAGTGCCTTTTATTACTACTTCCGCTTCAATTTCAATGCCACGCAGACAAGCCGCAGAATCGGTTGTGCAAAATGGATTACCCGTTCCAGCAGCAAAAATAACCACTCGACCTGATTTCAATAAGCTAATCGCTTCAGCCCAATTATAATCATCACACACCCCTTTTAACGGGATCGCGGACATTAAGCGAGCATTGACATAAGCACGATGAAGCGCATCACGCATGGCTAGGCCATTCATTACCGTCGCCAACATTCCCATGTGATCGCCTACGACACGATTCATGCCCGCCTCGGCTAAGCCTTCACCTCGGAATAAATTACCCCCACCGATAACCACTCCAACTTGAATACCAAGTTCAACCAGCTCTTTTACTTCCTGAGCCATGCGATCTAAAACCTTAGGATCGATACCAAAGCCTTCTTCACCCATGAGGGCTTCACCACTTAGTTTTAGAAGAATACGTCGAAATGCAGGTTTTGGGTTGGTACTCATATTTTTTGTCCTGATGATGGCGATAGTTATAACAAAACCGCAGCGATTGCTGCGGTTTTAAAGGGGACTGCAAACTGAGGAAATTAAGCCTGAGTTGCAGCGATTTGTGCTGCAACTTCTGCAGCAAAATCTTCTTCTTTCTTCTCGATACCTTCACCCACTTCTAAGCGAATGAAGTTAGAAACAGTTGCACCTTTCTCTTTTAGAATAGCGCCAACGGTTTTCTTTGGCTCCATGATGAAAGCTTGACCAGTAAGTGAGACTTCACCGGTAAACTTCTTCATGCGACCTGTAACCATTTTCTCAGCGATTTCAGCAGGCTTACCTTCATTCATCGCGATTTCAATTTGCAGTGCTTTTTCTTTTTCAACAACGTCTGCTGGCACATCTTCTGGATTAACATACTCAGGCTTAGACGCAGCAACGTGCATAGCAACATGCTTCAATGTTTCTTCATCTGCTTCACCGGTCACAACAACACCGATACGATCGCCATGACGGTAAGTCGCAGCGTTAGTGCCATCGATATAAACAACACGACGAACGTTGATGTTCTCACCGATTTTAGCCACTAATGCAACACGGGTTTCTTCAAACTGTGCTTGCAAGTCTGCAATGGTAATTTTAGCGGCAGCAGCAACATCCAATACTTCGTTAGCAAAGGCTAAGAAGTTTGCATCTTTTGCAACGAAATCAGTTTGACAGTTCACTTCTAACAATGCGGTGAAACCTTCACCTTGCTTAATAAGGATTGTACCTTCAGCAGCAATGTTACCCGCTTTTTTAGCCGCTTTGGCAGCACCACTTTTACGCATATTATCAATGGCTAACTCAATATCACCATTGGTTTCAGTTAATGCTTTTTTACAATCCATCATGCCTGCGCCAGTACGGTCGCGTAACTCTTTAACTTGGGCAGCAGTAATTGCCATTGTTAAATCCTCTATAGGTAATTCGTCAAATTCAATAGATAGATACCCAAGAGACTTGAAAGTGCATGTTTGCAAGTAACTTGGATATAAAACAGGGGCCTAAGGCCCCTGCTAACCAATTGCTTGGTCAATAAGGGCTATGCTTAACGCATCAACCTTATTATTCAGCTTCTACAAAACCGTCTTGTTCAGCTTGTACCGCTAAGTCTTGACCACGGCCAGCTTTCGCTGCTGCTGCCACGCTTTCAGTGTACAAACGAATAGAGCGCATTGCATCATCATTACCAGGAATGATGTAGTTAATGCCGTCTGGAGAAGAGTTAGTATCAACAACAGCAACCACTGGAATACCTAAGTTGTTAGCTTCTTTAATCGCAATATGCTCATGATCAGCACCGATAACGAAGATAACATCTGGTAGACCAGACATGTTTTTAATACCACCTAGTGATTTTTCTAGCTTATCTAATTCACGAGTACGCATTAGCGCCTCTTTCTTAGTTAGCTTGTCGAAAGTACCATCAACAGATTGGCTTTCTAGATCTTTTAGGCGTTTGATAGACTGACGAACTGTTTTCCAGTTAGTCAACATACCACCTAACCAGCGGTGATCAACATAGAACTGATCACAAGAAATCGCCGCTTCTTTGATTGCTTCACTTGCAGCACGTTTAGTACCGACAAATAACACTTTACCTTTTTTAGAAGCCACGTTACTGATAAACGCTAATGCTTCATTGAACATAGGCACTGTGTGCTCTAAGTTAATGATATGAACACCGTTACGCGCACCAAAAATGAAAGGCTTCATTTTTGGGTTCCAGTAACGAGTTTGGTGACCGAAGTGAACACCGGCTTGAAGCATATCGCGCATTGAAACTGTAGTCATTTTTTATACCTTAAAAACTTTAGGGGTTAGACCTCCACATATCCCGTCACACCGACCCTTTAGAGGCACCCCGGAGAACGTGTCGATATGTGTGTGATTTAGTATTTACACATAGCCATGTATAATGGCCGCCATCTTCGCTCTGTCAGACCTATAATAAAGGACATCACAGAGTCAAACATAACGGCGCGCTTTATACCATAATTTAAACTTGAATACAAATTTTAACGTGGATTTTGCGGGCTCATTTTAGACAGTAAGGTAAAGAGACATCGGCATGAGTATTGTGATTAAAACGAGTGAACAAATAGAAAAAATGCGGGCTGCGGGAAAGTTAGCCGCTCAAGTACTAGAAATGATTGCGCCTTTCGTTAAAGCTGGTGTCACAACCAATGAACTCAATGATATTTGCGCCAAATATACCGAAGAGCAAGGCGCCATATCGGCACCCTTAAATTACCATGGTTTCCCTAAGTCCATATGCACATCAATCAATGATGTCATTTGTCATGGTATTCCCAGTGATGTTGCGCTAAAAGAGGGTGACATCATTAACATTGATATCACTGTGATTCTCGATGGCTTTCATGGTGACACTTCTAAAATGTTCTTAATTGGGGATGTCAGCCCAAAAGATAAACGTTTATGTCGTATTGCTCAAGAAAGTTTATATGCCGCTATTCGAAAAGTCCGTCCAGGCATGAAGCTAGGTGAGATAGGCACCAATGTTGAAAAATTTATCAAGGCCAGTAAAACAGGCTTAGAAAAATACACCATAGTCAAAGATTATTGTGGTCATGGCATCGGCGAAGGCTTTCATGAAGAACCACAAATCGTTCATTATAAAAATAATGACAAAACGGTTTTACGTCCAGGAATGTGTTTTACCATCGAACCTATGATTAACGCAGGCCGCCATGCTAGCGTTCTCGACAGTGAAGATAAATGGACTGTCACCACAGCAGATGGTAAAAATTCAGCCCAATGGGAACACACCCTATTGATCACTCAAAAAGGTGTTGAAGTATTAACCTTACGCGAAGAAGAAGACTTTCCAAGGATCATTAATCATTAATCATTAACCCTTAAGCACCTCCCTTCAAAAAGGGAGGCGCTCAAAATGACGCCTTTCTCATTCAGTTAACCCTTTTCATTAAATGCCATACCCTCCCTTCGCTTCACATTCAACCTATTAAGGTAGATAATAGAGAATATTATTCCCGCCACCGTATCGAGATCTTGTGTCATGAAATCAGCGCTTTGTGCAAAAAATGCTTTTCTCGCTCAAAATGAAACCTCTAAATCCGTATTCAGTTATGAAAGTGATGTATACGCACTGGTGACACAAAGATGCCAACTGGTGGATGACACCCTCAAAAGTGAATGGCTAGCCATAGGACTTGATACCTTGCCAGTCGCATTGATTGCGGTTGGAGGCTATGGCCGCGGTGAATTACATCCTCAATCTGACGTTGATTTATTATTTCTAGTCGATAATCAGTTGAATGAAAAAGGCGAACAAAAAGTCGGGGAATTTATTACGTTTTTATGGGATGCAGGACTGGAAATCGGTCACAGTGTCCGCACGATCACAGAAACACTTGAACAAGGTAAAAATGATGTCACCATCGCCACCAACCTATTAGAAGCCAGACTGCTATGTGGCCCACAAGCGCTATTTGCTGAGCTCTACACCCGTATACGAAGCGACGATTTTTGGCCAAGCAGCAAATTTTATCTTGCCAAACGTGAAGAACAAGCCCTTCGACACGCAAAAGCCAATGCCTTTGATTTAGAACCTAACATTAAATCTTGCCCCGGTGGTTTAAGAGACATTCAAACCATTACTTGGGTCGCTATGCGCTATTTTAATGCCGCTAAGCTCGAAGAACTCGTCTCCTATAATTTCCTTGAACCCATTGAATTAGAAGAATTATTACAATGTCAGGGTTTTTTGTGGCAACTCAGATTTGCCTTACATCTCATCGCTGGTCGCGATGAAAATCGTCTGCTATTTGACCTTCAACCTAGAGTTGCTGAGTTAATGGGCTATGTCGATGGCACTCAATTAGCCGTTGAATTGATGATGAAACAATATTATCAAACAATTAGACGAGTATTAGAGCTTAATCAGATGTTATTGCAACTGTTTAAACAAGCCACACTTTCCCATACCAACATATTAAAAGTGACACCCATTAATGAGGATTTTCAACGTCGTGGAAAGCTTATCGAAAGCTTATCGACTCAAGGTTTCAATCAGCCTGAAAAAATGATGACTCTTTTCTTGCATGTGGCTCAAGACATCAACATTAAAGGGATTTTTGCCCCAACGCTGCGCAGTTTAAGGCAAGCAAGAGACGCCCTTACTACGCCATTGATGGCCATTCCAGAATGCCGAAAAGTGTTCATGGAAATTTTACGGCATCCACAAGGCATTTCGGCCCTATCGTTAATGCATAAGCATGGCATCATGTCCGCTTATTTGCCTGCTTGGAGAAAAATTGAAGGCCAAATGCAATTTGATTTATTTCATGCCTATACCGTTGATGAACACACCCATAGACTCTTGTTGAATATTGAACGTTTTTCACAAGCTGATCAAAAAATGGAATTCCCCCTAGGTTCCGTCATTATTAATCAATTACCCAAAAAAGGGTTACTTGTTTTGGCAGCTATTTTTCATGATATTGCTAAAGGACGAGGTGGCGATCACAGCCAATTAGGCAGTCAAGATGCCATGGATTTTTGTCAATTACACGGTATGAACAGCCACGATGGTCGTATGGTCAGTTGGTTAGTGGAAAATCATCTTCTTATGTCTATCACAGCGCAACGACGGGATATATCCGATCCAGACGTCATTGCTGTTTTTGCAGATAAAGTCCGCACAGCCACACATTTAAGCTATCTCTATTGTTTAACTGTGGCTGACATGTGTGCAACCAATGATAAACTTTGGAACAATTGGAAAGGCGCGTTGCTCAGAGATCTGTATTTTTTAACCCAACGTGTACTGGCAAGAGGAAAAGAGAAACCTGTTGATATTCGCGCTCGAGTCCGTGAGCATCAAGCTAAAGTGAAAAAAGAGTTATTACGAAAAGGGTTTCAAGAAGAGGCGATTGATAAGCTCTGGCAACGTTTTACAGCTGACTACTTTATTAAACACCAACCCAACCAACTCAGCTGGCACGCCGAAGCCATACTTAAACACAAAAAAGATGAGCCCTTAGTCATGCTATCAAAGCATTCGACTCGAGGCGGAACCGAGTTATTTATTTACAGCAGTGACAAAGCAAAATTATTTGTCTCTATTATGGCAATACTGGATAACAAAAACGTCTGCGTCAATGATGCAACGATTTTGATCACTAAAGATAAATTTGTTGTCGACACTTTCGTGGTCATTGAACAGGACGGCAGCCCTATTACTCACCTTCCTCGCATACAGTCAATTAAAAAAGCACTCATTAAAGCCTTGAATAATCAATCGCCTAAATTACCTAAATTTAGAAAATTGCCAAGAAAAATGAAGCATTTTAAAGTTGCCACTCAAGTTAGCTTTCCACCAAGCCCCAGAAATGACACCAGCATGATGGAGCTTATCACACTGGACTGCCCAGGGCTGTTAGCAAAGCTGGGCGACGTGCTTTATCGTTGTAAAATTAATGTCCGTGCAGCAAAAATTAGCACTATAGGTGAAAGAGCTGAAGATTTCTTTTTATTACAGACAATTGAAGGCGGAAAACTCAGTGATGAGCAAAAAGCAGAGGTGAAATCATCATTAGTTAGAATGTTAACAGCAGAATAATACCAATCTAAATAAACATCGATAAACAAAAAGGGAAATATCCCCCTTTCCCTTTTTGTTGTGCATCAACTTATTACTTAAAATACAACCGTTTTATTTCCATAAACAACAACTTCTTCATTAAGCACTAATTGCAACGCCTTGCTCAATACACTTTTCTCAACATCACGACCACACCGCGCCATTTCTTCAGCGCTATAACTGTGATCAACATGGATCACATCTTGCTTAATAATGGGACCTTCATCTAAGCAATTATTCACAAAATGAGCGGTCGCGCCAATAATCTTAACGCCTCGCTCCCATGCTTGTTTATAGGGTGATGCGCCAATAAACGCAGGCAAAAAAGAATGATGAATATTAATGATTCTATTCGTGTATTGTTCAACAAAATCTGGCGTTAATATCCGCATAAATTTAGCCAGTACGACATAATCGGGCTCATACTGGTTAATTACCTCCATCATCGCTTGCTCATGCTCAGTCCGACTTATTCCTTCATGACTCACATAATGAAAAGGAATATCGAATTTTTCTGCCAAGGGTTTTAACGTATCATAATTCCCTACAATCGCGGCAATTTCTACATTTAAACCACCGTAGTAAGCTTTCATGAGCAAATCACCTAGGCAATGTGCTTCTTTCGTTACCATAATAACGACACGCTTTATGCCTGTATCGACTAATTTAGTGTGATGATTCTTGGGTAACACCTTATTAAGATCGGCTAATAAGGTTTCAGTATCGAAAACACCTTCCAACGCAGTACGCATAAAAAACCGCCCTTGTTGGTTATCAACAAACTCGCTATTCTTAACAATATTGAGTTTGTGCTGATAGCACACCCCTGTTACTCCTGCTAATATGCCTTGAGCATCATCACAATCGGTGATCAATATCTTACGTTCCATAACTCCCCTTCGCTACTACGGTATTGAGTTCTCATCACTATCACAAGCCATTCAACGAGGCATTGCGGGTGATCTTATCATTTGAAAGACGCCAGTCTACCTTAGCTCAACAGGATCTTAAAACAGGAATACGACTAAATAAGTTAAATTTAATGGTGTTTGAGAGCAAAATAACAAAAAAAGACCTCAAGTTGACAAAGATCACGTCTGAGCCAGTACAAATTATAAAAGCGACTGCCAGGACTCAATCCACTTTAACGCTTCCACCTCAGGCTCCATCGTTTCTCCAGCATCAATTTTTAATACTTCACCTAAGCGTTTCGCACCCAGTTCACTCAACAGTGCATCAAATTGTAAGCCCGCACCACAGAAAGTTTCATAACTGGAATCTCCCAATGCAATCACGCTATATTCCAAATTCGGTAAATAGGGAGCCGCATTTTTCAATTCAGAAAACCAAGGATAAATATCGTCTGGAACATCACCTTGACCTGTTGTTGCACATACAATCAACAAGATCTCATTTTGAGGCGGAATAAATCCTTCTAAATCGTCAGCTTGATGCAGTCCAACTTCATTTCCTGCATCAAGTAACGCTATTTTAATCGTTTCAGCAACATACTGGGCGCTGCCGTATACCGTTCCATAAACTAAATTAATCTTTTTCATGTATACTTAATCCTATGAGTGATGAATGATCATTGGTTTTCATATCCCACATAACGTATTAATAGGTTACCGCAATAAAAGATCCACTGGTAACGTATTGATGATGTCATCGCAGAGGTCTATTATGCGACATGTTTATCGATATAAGCACAGAAAACAAAAACAAAAAGCCGCTCAAATCAGACGAATAAAATACTTTTTAACAGAAAACACTCCCGAATCGCAACCGCTCCCCCCTTATTTTTACCGCGCCAAAAAGCGAAATTAACGAGCAGGAATAATATAAGCTTACTCAAGAAGATCCACTTATATTAAGCAGCCTTCATCTTGACTTAATATCTCTTCAGTCCAGCCTAGTCCATGAAATAAAGGCAACCATTCTGGATCTAACTCCGTTTCAAGCACCATTCGCTCTCCCGTCCTTGGGTGATCAAAACATAATTTTTTCGCAATCAACCAAAGACGATTAACATTAAAGTGCTCTCTAAAAAATTTATTTTGCTTACCGTCTCCGTGAGTGGTATCACCGATAATGGGGTGACGTAAATGAGCCATATGACGCCTCAATTGATGCTTACGGCCTGTTAAAGGCTTAAGGTAAACCAAGGCATATCGACTCGTCGAATAACGACCCGAAGCATAAGGGATCTCAGCATTGAGTAAAGGCTGATAATCTGTCACCGCATCCTGCGCCAATTTACTTGCATTCACATTTTTATCGCCAAGGGCATCCAGTTCTTTCTTTAAAGGATAATCGAGTCTAGCCGCCTCATTCATATTCCCTCTTACTACAGCTAAATAGTGTTTTTCAATACTGTGGCACTCAAATTGTTCACATAATTGCCGTGCCATTTCACTGCTTTTTGCAAACAATAAGATCCCCGATGTAGGCCTATCTAAACGATGCACAGGATATACATGACAACCCACTTGATCTCTTAATAACTGCATAGCAAAAAAGCGTTCCTTCCTTGCCAAATACGTTCGATGAACTAATAGCCCAGCGGGTTTATGAATGGCAACAATATCATCATCTTCATATAAAATAACCAACTTTGGCGGCACTTCATCATCAGAAACAGAACAGTGCTCCACTGATAGTGTATCGCCACTTCCATCAGAAACAGAGCTGTGAGCCACTGATGATGTATTACCATGTTCATCAGAAACAAGGCCCTGCTCCACTGATGGTGTATCACCATGCTCATCAGAAACAAGGCCCTGCTCCACTGGTGATGTATCACCATGTTCATCAGAAACAAGGCCCTGCTCCACTGGTGATGTATCACCATTGCCATCAGGATCGGCTTGAGAGCTCAAAAACAAAGCATCAAAATACTGAAACTCTTCCACTAACTCATTAAGGTTAGCGTCCATTCCCCAAACTTGCTCAGCCATTGGCGCTAATCCCATTTTATTGGGTAAAGGTAAGTTTTTCTCGATCAGCACTCGCATTTGCGGTAAAAAGACAAATTGAAGCCACTGTTCAAAAGTCATTGAATCGATGGCAAATGGAACTTGACTCAACATAGCTTCAGCAGAAGGCGCTTCGACAGGTAAACGCTTTTTTACAAACAATAACCTTTCAATATGAATTAACTTTTTTTGAACAAGGGTATGCAACATATCTGACTTCTTAAATGTAATAGGCTCAATTTTTTCAAATAAGATCATACCATCAATGCCCAAATGAAATGAAGATGCTCATTTCACTTGGGTATAATGTGACTTATCCCTATAATACCTACTCAATTTCTTATAATGTGGCAGTAACATGGATAAAATAACAACACTTAGCCAATTTCTTTCATTAGGTGGCAGCCAATTTCAAGTGTATGAAATGGGCCGTCGAGTGCAGCATATCGATACTGATACATTTGAGCAAATTGAAGCATTAACAATTCCTTACCCCAGCCCTTTACTGGGACACGCTCAATTTGCTTTAGTTTTCTGGGATGAAACACAAGATCATTTCATTTGGTTTTTAAAGCTCCCTCTGGATGAGCAAGGCCTACTCTCTCCAGCGCCCCGCACACAATTTATAAAAATGATCATTGAAGCGCTGGGCAACGCTCCCACACAAAAACTGACCCAAGCACAGCAAGACAAATTGGCTAATCACCCCTTTAGCTTTAAACCCAGTCCAGAAAAACTGGCCATGTTCAATGCGCTAGTGAGAAAAAAACTAAACCAAGCTCCTTCGCAGCAATACCAAACTGCCTATGACTATTTAGCAAACAAGCATAAAGGTAATCAATGGGAAAAAGTAGGTTTACAAGGCATAGCAGATGTTTGTGTCAGAATGAATGACAATCCCCATCTCGAGCTCATTAAAAATGGATTATCTCAGTCCCCCATTGAAGTTCAAATCGCAATCTGTCAATGTTTGGAACACTTAAGCATTGACGCTTCTTTAGCGCATTTGTTATTAAACCAAATTATAAATGAGCAAACAGATCATAATCTTTATCGATTGAGAGCGCTTGCTTCCTATCCTAATTTGGCTAAAGAAGCCATAATGCATTGGGATCGACAAAATCAATTAACACCTGAATTGCTTATTACCATCGCAGCCAGGAATTGGACAACACTCCAAGATACACAGTTACAAACACTTTATTTAGACGCGTTAGCCAAAAATGAACAAGCTTTTTTTAATCAATTATTCATTGAATTAGTTGCAATACCTGTGTTAAGACCACTGCTACTTGCCCAACTTCGTAGCCCTGAGCGAAGTCCTCAACTTACCCAAGCCATAGGTGGATTATTCAAGGCAACCAAATCATGATTGATATTTTCATTATTCTTGTCATCGTCGTTATTATTGTTTTCTTCTGGCAACTGAGACAAATGGCAGAAGTGAGTCGTATTTACGTTAACAAAGAATGCCAAAAGCAACATGTTCAACTTTTAGCCATTGCACAAGACTCTGCTCGTCCAAGTCTAGGCGGAAATACTGGTTTTACTTGGAAAGCAAAATATTTATTTGAATTCAGCACCAATGGCATTGATAAACATCAAGGACACATTTTGATGTTAGGCACAAGAGTCCAAAAAATAGAATGGCCTGTTTTTCCAGAGCCTGAATGGCAACAAGCACCTGATGCAAAAGGACAAATAGGTCGCTGCCCTAATCGCTAACACTATGTGTGTACTGCCAGTGAAATTAAATGGCAAGAAGCAGCTGTTTCAAAGCCCTAAAGGACAGATAGATCGTTGCCCCAATCGCTAACACTATGTGTGTACTGCCAGTGAAATTAAATGGCAAGAAGCAGCTGTTCCAAAGCCCTAAAGGTGCAAAAGGACAAATAGGGCAATGTCCAACAATCCATTTTCATTTTAAAAATCAATTTTATAAAAGAAAAGGCACGACATAAGTCGTGCCTTTCTATTTATTGATTAAGCTATCCCGCTATTTTCATGCTCCCTGCACCATCCGTGGGATCAATATGCTCCATGCTTCATCCATGTGCATCCATGTCATCCTTGTACCTATTAGGTACACCATCCTTGACACCGCACTTATCCTTTGCTTGGCTTGCTTAATCCTTCAGCGTGTCCAGAATCATCCTTGAGGATGCGATTGGCCATAATCCTTCTAATATTGCCATCCAAAGCAACCTGCAATAATCCTTTGCAGAAATGGCACTTTTCCTTTATGAGATAAACGGCTTAATCCTTAAAGCCTCATCCTTGATCACACACATTAACCGTATCCTAATCCTAACCTAAGGCTAGAGATTGGCTTATTCCTTAAGCTATTCCGCTGTCATCCATGAAAATTTTTACATACTGTCCTTGTAACTTGCCTTTCAGGCAACAACTTTCGTCCATTTTTGCAACCATCCCTTTGCTATTAGCCTTCATCCAGAAAGCCTCATCCATAAGCCACAAAGTGTAATAGCTAGCGTCCTGAACTAAATACCACTCAATTGACCTCCCTGTACCTTCTAAAGTGTAATCCAAAAAAACAAAATAAACACAAGCAAAACACTATAATAACAAATGTTTCTTATAGAAAAAAAAAGCATAAAAAAATAAACTATTGTTAATAATATAAAATATCAAAAATAAGACACGATATATTGAATATTATGAAGAATATTTATTTCTATTTGTGCGAAATAGCTTACAAGACTTAAGGACTACAACCTATTATGTAAATATAATGTAACTATAATTTAGCTTAACCTAAATATCGGCACTCAGCATCAATTAAGAAAAAAATAAAATAGCACTCATTACCCAATACCCAAATTAAGGTTTTGAGATCCTTAACCATCCCTGTCAGCAATATTATGTTTAAATTCAATTTCTGGCGTAGCTTGCTCGTCATGTCCCTATGTCATTGCCCATCCTTTGGCAATTGAACCTTCATTAATGGGCATTTACCATAGAAAGTGACAATACTGCTTTTCACACTCAAGCTTAGCAACACACCTCCTTGTTTAACGTCCCTATGCCATTGTCCATCCTTTGAAAAACCAATATCCTTAATCGGCATTTCCTACTGCCTCTTGCAATACTGCTT
>NZ_CANLZC010000068.1 GCF_947495455.1 uncultured Shewanella sp.
TTAGTGGTGTCTTTGATACCCACGATTTCAACTTCTTCACCAACCTTGATGATACCGCGCTCTACACGACCAGTAACCACAGTACCACGACCTGAGATTGAGAATACATCTTCGATTGGAAGAATGAATGCACCGTCAATCGCACGCTCTGGCTCTGGAATGTAAGTATCTAGGGCTTCTGCAAGCTCAAGGATTTTTGCTTCCCACTCTGGCTCACCTTCAAGGGCTTTAAGCGCTGAGCCTTGAATAACAGGTAGGTCATCACCTGGGAATTCATATTCAGAAAGTAGCTCACGGACTTCCATTTCTACTAACTCAAGTAGCTCTTCGTCATCAACCATGTCACATTTGTTCATGAATACGATGATGAAAGGTACACCAACTTGGCGAGAAAGTAGGATGTGCTCACGAGTTTGTGGCATTGGGCCATCAGTAGACGCAACAACTAGAATTGCACCGTCCATTTGAGCAGCACCAGTAATCATGTTTTTAACATAATCCGCGTGACCTGGGCAGTCTACGTGTGCATAGTGACGAGTAGGTGTGTCATATTCGATGTGAGAAGTATTAATCGTAATACCACGCTCACGCTCTTCTGGAGCGTTATCGATTTGTGCGAAATCTTTAACTTCACCACCGTAAGTCTTGGTTAATACTGCAGAGATTGCAGCAGTTAATGTAGTTTTACCATGGTCAACGTGACCAATTGTACCTACGTTTACGTGAGGTTTACTACGTTCGAATTTTTCTTTAGCCATGGTATTGCCCCAATCCAAAATACTTGGTGATGAAACTGCAAATATGATAAAAAATCCGATACATTAAATGTCATCGAATCGTTAAGTTTGAATAATTAGGGAAGAATAAAGAAGAGTTGTAGCTGACTGGCACAATACTGAGGACCTCGCCCTTAAGTTAGGGCGTGCTCGGCTGATTGAGCACAAATCAGAATTGGAGCGGATGGCGGGAATCGAACCCGCGTTATCAGCTTGGAAGGCTGGAGTAATACCATTATACGACATCCGCGCAACCTACTTTAGGTTACCTAACTACCCATTAAAAAATGGTGGAGGGAGAAGGATTCGAACCTTCGAAGGCTGAGCCGTCAGATTTACAGTCTGATCCCTTTGGCCACTCGGGAACCCCTCCGATGAAATGTGGTGCCGGCACCAAGAGTCGAACTCGGGACCTACTGATTACAAGTCAGTTGCTCTACCAACTGAGCTATGCCGGCGTGTCATTTCGGTAGCGGATATTAGGGGAGTATGAGAATAAGTGCAAGAGGTAAAGTGGAATTTAATTAAAAAAAAGTGTTAAGCGATGTTTTTTTGCACCAAAACGCCCTTTTCAGATTAAAAAGTCAGCATAAGTATCAACAAATTCCTCTTCTCACCTATTCACGCAATCTTTATTCTTGTCCCTCATAAAATCATAGTGTAGTGTGCAGCCTCTAAGGAGAACTATGCTATGACATCGGCCAACCTATTTCACCATGCGCTTTATCTTGCTTTTCAGAGAGATCAATGGGCAGAGCTACGTAATTCAGTCCCCTTAACATTGAATGAAACCGATTTAGAAAATTTACGTGGTATTAATGAAAAACTCTCTCTGAACGAAGTCACTGATATTTATTTACCGCTTAGCCGATTATTAAACTTAATTGTCGGTGCCAAACAGCAACGTGGCCGTACACTGAATCAGTTTTTGGGCCACACTCCACCTAAAAGACCTTACATTATTAGTATTGCTGGTAGCGTCGCCGTTGGGAAAAGTACCACAGCGCGGATCCTACAAGCCTTATTACAACAATGGCCAGAGCACCCACAAGTCGATCTTATCACCACAGACGGCTTTTTATATCCATTAGCAGAGCTTAAAAGGCGTGGCTTACTGCAACGTAAAGGTTTTCCTGAAAGTTATGATATGAAGCTCTTGATTGAATTTATCACCAAAGTCAAATCAGGCGAGGCAAAAGTCAAAGCGCCAATATACTCTCATATCACCTACGATAGGATCCCAAAGAAAAATCAAATTATTAATCAACCCGATATTTTGATCATCGAAGGTCTCAATGTCCTACAAACGGGACAAGATTCGCCTTTTGATACTAAGCGGCCTTTTTTATCTGACTTTGTTGATTTTTCAATTTATGTAGATGCTAACCGCTCATTGCTGAAGCAATGGTATGTCGAACGCTTTTTACAATTCCGTCAAGGCGCTTTTGCTAACCCAAAATCTTATTTTCATCATTACTCTCATTTAAATGATGAAGAATCAGTCCAGATTGCCACCAATATTTGGGACAGCATCAATGGACCCAACTTACAACTCAATATTGAGCCCACACGAGAAAGAGCCCACTTAATTCTTCAAAAAGGGGCCGATCATTTAATGGATCAAGTCTTGCTTAGAAAATAGCACTACCCCGTATTTAACCAATCACCTTGATTCATCAGGATTAGCTTGCGCTACGTAAGCTAATTTCTCCTCCAACATAAGCTTCAATCCCTTGATTTGTCTCCAATAGAATCGAGCCTTTTTCATCAATACCTTTGCAAATGCCCGCCACATTATTATCAGCCATGGATAATGTCACCGCTTGATTAAGAAATAAATCAGCTGCCTGCCAGCGCGTCATAAAGGCCGCTAACCCTTGCGCCTCAAATACACGTAAATCTTTCTGTAGCTGTTTTTGCAGCGCTATCACTAACTCAGTTTTATTCGGTTGGCTCTTCAATTCAGATAAATCACTCCAAGGCTGATCAATCGCATCACCTTGAGCGCTAGGCATAGCCATATTCATCCCAATGCCAATCACCACATGACATTCGCTATCGGTTTGCCCGCTCATTTCAACAAGCACCCCCGCCAGCTTCTTGTTATTCAAGTAAGTATCATTGGGCCATTTCAAGCCAAGTCCACTCACACCAAAGGCTTCAAGGACACTGACTAACGAACATCCAACCACTAAACTCAGGCCCATAGCTTGGGACATCCCCTGAGGAAAAGACCAAAACATTGAAGTATACAAATGACAACCATAAGGCGACAGCCAAGTGCGCCCTCTGCGCCCTCGCCCTGCGGATTGGTATTCAGACACACAAATATCGCCAGACTTGAGATCATCAATGTGTTTTAACAAGAATCCATTGGTACTGGCGAGTTCATCAAAATAAAAACAACGATGATTAATGGCCTCAGTTAAGGCATCTTCATTAACTAAAGACACTGGGTTCACCAATTTATAACCTTTTCCCTTAACGCTATAAATATCAACGCCATATTCTTCCAATGAACTAATATGGTTTGCAATAGCCGTGCGAGACACACCAATTAACTGCGCCAGGGTTTCGCCAGACACAAAACCTTCATTGGTTAATGCCTGTAATATTTGTCGTTTTTTCGTCCAATTTTCAGTCATATCCATTATCCTTTAATTAATTTCACCCATTGCACCTATGAGTCGAGGTTCGGCCTCAAGCTGGACTCCAAATAACTGCATGATACGTTCAATGATGAGTTCAGCGAGTTGACATACGTCATGACCTGTCGCCTCACCGTGATTAACCAGCACTAGCGCTTGTTTTTCATGTACACTAGCGTCGCTACAGCGCATGCCCTTCAATCCCGCTTTATCAATTAGCCAAGCAGCGGCTAATTTCATCTGCTGATGATCCATTTCAAACGCCACAATATCCGGGTAACGGGCTTGCAACCCTTCAAATGTTGATACCGATACGATAGGGTTTTTGAAAAAACTGCCCGCGTTTCCTAATACTGAAGGATCTGGTAGCTTCTCTCGCCGTAACTGACAAACATACTCAAAGATATGCTTAGGCGCTAGATTAACTTGCGCTATCGCGTGTAAAGGCCCATAAGATAAAATCGGCTGCCATTGCTTGGCGAGTTTTATACCAACCGCCGTGATCACCGCCGTTCCTTTTAGCGCTTGCTTAAAAATAGACTCACGATAAGCAAATTCACACTCAGCCGTCGATAAACGCTTTAATTTGCCCGACGCTAAATCCAAATACTCAACCCAATGACAAATATCACAAAACTCAACACCATAAGCGCCAATATTTTGAATAGGTGCGGCCCCTACCGTGCCAGGAATTAAGGCTAAATTCTCCAATCCTCCCATGCCTTCTCGAACGCAAAAGGTAACCAGTTCATGCCAATTCTCACCCGCTTCAACGTTCAAATAAAAAAAGTCGTCATCTTCTTCACAGCGAATGCCTTTGGTCATCACCTTAACAACATGACCTTGATAATCATCTACCAGCACAATATTACTGCCACCGCCTAAAATCAGTACAGGTAGATCTTGCGCGTATAATTCAAGGCAAGTTGACACTAATGTCGCTTTATCGCGCACCTCATGCAAAAAAAGACACGAGTGTTCAATACCAAAAGTGTTATAGGCTTTTAAAGAGGCTGAAGGTTTCATTATTTGTGAGATCATTGATTTATCTAAGAATCTATTTGTAATCTTATGTAACGCTTTACACTACATCATAAAGCCATATAGCTGACGAAAAAGCATTGTAGCTTAAATGAGCACTAATGAGTATGTGCAATCTTAATCCGCCTAAAACAAGCAAAATAGCGAACGTGAAAACCCATGCTCATATCATCATTAACAGCACATTTTAGATCGCCTTAATCATAAACTTACCACCACCAATATTGCCCGCTTGTAACTCATGTAATAATGTTTGATACCAAGTGAATACATACTGATACCAAGCTTCATCAAACAATTGCACTATGGCCGCTTGCTTACTTTTAAGCTTTTCAATAAAGGACACATAAGCATTAATGTATTTTTCCGTCCAATCTTCAAACCTGTCTAATTGCCAGTGAGCCTCTGGCAGCCATTGCTCTATCGTATTCATAGCAATAGGTTGACCAATTTCCTCCCCTAAACTCATAGGTAATGTCTGAGTCTTACTGAGGGTATAATCACAAATTAATAAATGCGCTCCAACAGCGCACTGCTTTCTTAATGTTTTTAATACTGCCGCTTGATTATTTAAGGCATAAAACACATTAAACAAATAAATGAGGTCAAAATGCCCCCATTCCATTGTTGAATGCAATACTGAAAGCGATAACACATCTTGTGAAAAGAAGCTTACGTCTGGGTATTGCCGTTTAGCATAATTAATCGAAGTCTCATCAATATCAATTCCAACAACCTTGCCCCAACCATGAGTATGAAACCAGTTAGCGGTTCCACCACGGCCGCAACCAATATCTAATACTTGATTAATCTTATCTTTAGGTAACCCTGCTACTGCATCCACAATAGCAGGCTCTTCACCGGGGTGAGCAAAATCCCCCTCTCTTACCATAGCTAAAATACATTTCCCTTGTGGCGAATTCATTTTAAAGGTCATGACACACCTGATTTGTATTAAACCAATACTGACAAGTGTAATCCTAATCAAGAATGCCAGTATGAAAAGTCATCATACTGCTTCCCTCCTTCAAAAAATATAATTGGGAAACATGACTATCCCCCCTCAAAACCACACTTATAATAAACTCACCTTGTGTGCTAGCTCTTCAATCAATACCGAGCGATTAGCGGCATAATCTACTGGCACCTCGACAAGATTGACTCCTCCTTGCTTAAAAGCGCTGTCCAAGGTGCTCATCAATGTCTCAGCGCTGCTCACTAGATGGCCTTTGGCACCGTAGGCTTGAGCATATTGCACAAAATCAGGATCGGTAAATTCGAGCCCCCAATCTGCAAAACCGGCGATTTGCTGCTTCCAACGTATCATGCCATAAGCATTATCCTTTAATATCATCACCACTAAATTAATCTTCAACCTCAATGCGGTTTCAATTTCTTGAGAATTCATCATGAATCCGCCGTCACCACAAATGGCTAGCACTCGTTTATCAGGATTCAATTTTGCCGCCATCATGGCAGACGACAACCCCGCTCCCATGGTAGCTAACGCATTATCTAATAACACTGTATGGGGATAATACGCTTTGTAATTACGGGCAAACCAAATTTTATAAATGCCATTATCTAAGGCAATAATGCCCTTCTCTCCCATGACCTTACGCGTATCGGCAACAACACGCTGAGGAATAATAGGAAAAGCGTCATCTTCACTTCCCTGAGCAATATGCCGCTCAACTTCATTTTTTACTCGTTTAAAATAGTCGATTGGTGCGCACTTCCATCCTGTTAATTTCTCACTTAACCGCTCAACCGTAAGGCTAATATCCCCCACAAGTTCAAGCTGAGGAAAATACACTTCATCCACTTGGGCTGATTTGTAATTTAAATGGATCACTTGCTTTCCATCATCAGCCATAAAAAAAGGAGGTTTCTCCACCACGTCATGACCAATATTTATCACGAGATCCGCTTTGGCAACCGCATAATGCAAGTAATCATTATCAGACAAAGCCGCTGTACCAATAAAGAAATCACCACGCTCATCGATCACTCCTTTACCCATCTGAGTATTAAAAAAGTACATACCTGTGTTATTGACAAAATGCGCTAAGGCTTTCCATGATGCCTTACGATTGGCTCCGGCACCCACCAAAATTAACGGCATTTTGGCAGCTTTGATCTTCTTTACCGCTTCATTTAACACAAAATCATCGGCCACAGCATATTGACGAACACTGGGTCGAATAACATGGGTATTCGTTTCTTCAGCGGCAATATCTTCGGGTAATTCCAGTAAAATAGCCCCAGGGCGCTCCTCTTCTGCTCGACGAAACGCTTCCCTCACCAATGATGGGATGGTATTCCCATTAACGATTTGCTTACTTAACTTACAGATGGGCTCATACAATTTCACAATATCAATGATTTGAAACTGGCCTTGTTTCGATGTTTTAATGGGCTTTTGACCTGTTATCATGATCAAGGGAAAAGCCCCTAAATGCGCATAAGCCGCTGGTGTCGCTAAATTCGTTGCCCCAGGCCCCAATGTCGCCATACAGACTCCCGCTTTCCCTGTTAAGCGTCCATAGGTTGCCGCCATAAAGCCGGCCCCTTGCTCATGCCGAGTCAAAATAAGTTCAATGGATGAACCTTTCAATGATTCAAGCACATCAAGATTTTCTTCACCAGGCAGCGCAAAAATATACTTCACCCCTTCATTTTCTAATGCTTTGATTAACAGATCAGACGCTTTCATTTTATCCCCTGTGACGTTATAGCTAAATCAATCTACTCGTGATACTGACACTTCATAAGCTTAGTCTTGATAACGATTAACAGCATGTCTTTAGAGAAAGCATTGAACAGGAAGCAGCAAAGCCAGTATGGCATTTACCATGCTGGCACCTCACCTTGTAGCGGATATATAATGCACTGATAAAAATATACTTATTTTATAAAACGCTGAATAGCCATTCGCGCATTATCTTGAATGGCGACATTGTCTAAATCAGCAAAATGTAAACTCTGCTCGCCCACAGGCCCAGTTAATCCGAATTGACTGCCATAAAATACGCCGCTTTTATAGGCCTCATTTTGTAGGGCATCCACAAAACGCTGAGCGCCCACTTCCAATTTATGGACTTTTCCAAGCATTAACATGAGTTTCATCATGGCTTTCATCGCATACTGCTTAAAGGGTGTCAGCGTATTAAAACCTTCAGTACCTGTTGTTGCACCAGGGCTCATGGTAATAAAACGGATATCAGGATACTGGCGCGCCATCGACGACATCCATAAAGCTGCCATGTATTTGATGGGACCATAGGGAATGGTGGCATCATTAACCTTGCCAAAAAAAGCCCCATTGCCGATCTTCTCAAACTCCTCTACGGATGAGGTTTTTAAGTTAGGACGTTTCATTCCCATTCCTTTCACCCCCCTTGCCGCCTCAGAGCCAGCATAAACGGCCACTTGATTAAGCTTATTTTGTGCTAATAATGTCTGAGTTAATACCACATGCCCCAATAAATTTACGGCAAAGATTTGCGTCACCCCCTCTTTAGTTTTCTCAAAAAAACGCTTTCCGCCCGTTCCACCAGCATTCATGACTAAACCGTCAATGGGCTCAGGCAAAGCTCGCACGGCGGCTTTCACAGAATCGATATTGGAAACATCCATGATAACAATCTCAAAAATGGCTTTACCTGTGACTTGCTCTAGCTCAGCCTTTGCCTGCAGAGCTTTACTAGAGTTTCGGCAAGCCAAATAAATCTTACTCACTCCTTCTTGCAAGGCTAATTGCTTAGCCGACTCTTTTCCCAAGCCCGCATTTGCCCCCGTAATTAATATACTTTTCAACATATTGCACCTCATCCTTATTCAAGTTCATAGAACAAGAATAGAATAAGTCACATCGCTATTTTTGATATTTCTTGCTATCTTGACGCTGCCAGTCAATCAAGGCGTTATGGATTTGGGTTTGGAAGGAAAAAAAGGGCAAAAAAGGACATGTCTATATGGAACGATTTTTCAAAAGTATTGATTTTATAGAGAACAACTTAAATAACCGCATCTCAATCCACGATGTCGCTGCGGCATCTCATTATTCGACCTATCATTTTAGTCGAGTCTTTAAAAGTTTAGTGGGGGACACGCCAAAAGAGTATCTGCGTAAGCGCCGCTTGACCTTAGCGGCGCAAAGACTGCTTAACGAGAATATTGGCATTCTATCTTTAGCATTAGATTGTCAGTTTGACTCACAAGAAGCATTTACTCGCGCCTTTAAAGCCACCTTTAAAACCACACCAGCACAATACCGTAATCAAAAGTACCGTAAACAAAAACACCCTACACAAAATACTGCTTCACACTTATTATACAAAGAGGTCTTTACGCCAAGTATGCTCAATTTTTTACAAAATGAGCTCTCGATGGAACCTCAGATAATGACACGTCCTCCATTGAAGGTCGTAGGCATTGAAGCGCAATACGATAATGCCTCGCTGGATTTGATTCAATTATGGTCAGCATTTAGGCCTTTTAGGGATAAAATAAAACATCGCGCAAGCGAACAAGCTTTTGGAATTTATGAGTCTTATCAAGAAAAAGGCGAAGACGTAAGTTTTAGCTATATCTGCTCAGCGGCCGTCCATCATTTTGATGACGTACCACAAGGCATGATCACACGAGAGCTCCCCGAGCAATTGTACGCTCAATTTACTCACAAGGGCTCTATTGCTCACTTGAATAAAACCCTGAAATATATTTGGGGCAGCTGGCTACCTAAATCTCATTACGAATACATAGAGCAACCCGACTTTGAGCTCTATCCTTCAGGTTATAATCCACACGCTGCCAATAGCGAAATGACCATACATATTCCCATTAAATCTCAGTAAATAGCGAAATGATTTTGCACATTAAGATCAAAGCGCAGTAGGCTCAACTTAAAGTCCCATTACGAATACATAGAACAACTCAGTTTTAAGCTCTATCCCTTCGGCTATAATCCACACGCTGCCAATAGCAAAATGACCATACATACTCCCATTAAATCTCAGTAAATAGCGAAATGATTTTGCACATTAAGATCAAAGCGCAGTAGGCCCAACTTAAAGTCCCATTACGCATGCATAGAGCAACTCAGTTTTAAGCTCTATCCCTTCGGTTATAATCCACACGCTGCCAATAGCGAAATGACCATACATATTCCAATCAGAGCGCAGTAGGCTCAAGTCAAAGCCCCATTACGAAGACATAACCTGAACTCGGGATAATGAGTGTCAAAAATGTGAGGTAACCCATTTAATATCAAAAAATTGAATGAAATTGGGTCATTCTTTATTTTCGAACTTGGCTTAATACTGCAATTTTTGTCGATATCAAGGCGTGATTTCGTATCTAATAGCAGGCTATTAGTAGAAAGCACAACACAGATAGCGGCAGAAATAGTGCTATTAAGCGGCGCTGCTTATCCCGAATACAGGTAATATAAACACCCTCTAACTTCACTCCGTCATTTTATCACCTCTTGTATTTTTTCCTTAAATTACAAGGGGTTGTAAGTGAGCAATTTCTCTTCTGAAAATGAAATAAAAAACTATAATTATAGTTCAAGTCTAATTAATGGAGTTTAAATATGATTAAAGTATTTAGAATGTTTTTTATATTCATTATGTTTGTATTTGTTTCAACAGCTAGTTATGCGGAACAACAAAGTTGGTTAGCGGTATTAAGTGCAAGTGATGGGGTAATTACGAAGTCTTCTAAAAATGAATATTGCCTCATTGTCCATAATATGGAGAATGATACAGTTCTTTTTACTAGCAGACCAGACAGAGAAACCAAGCTTATATCAAGTCGTGAGTTTATTGCCAACTTCGACAAAATTTTTTCAGGTTCAATGCCTAACGCAGCCTTGGTTCATAACAAAGATGAAGAAGCCTTAAAAGGTAAAAATGGTAATAAACCTGTAATTGTCACATTAAATCAAGTTAAATCGGTTGATGAAAATACGACTAAGTTTATCATAACTACTGAAGCAGAAAATCCTAAATTAACTTTGGGAAAGATTTATGGAGTAAAACTTTTTATTGATAATATTAGTAGTATCCCTCTATGTCCTGGGGGAATGTATAATAATAATTGTCTGTAGTGATGTAATGGACGCCTCAGCACCAACGTTTGGCATTTATGCCAAACGTTGGTGCTGACACTAAGCTTTTTTGAGGTATTCATTATGAGCATTAAAATTCGTCAGTTAAAGAAGTAATTATCGCGTCTTCAGGAGCATAATGAAATACTAAAAATGCCCAAGGGGCACACCGAGGCTACTGCTCTGTTGATGTCAGACTCACTGAACAATTCTTAATAATTGAGAAACTCAAGCAGAGCTACAGCATAAAAACATTATGTGAAGTGTTCAGTATTCACCGTAGCAGTTATAAATATTGGCGAAGAAGAACAACAAGGATTGACGCTAATAAAGTTAAGCTTTGTAGTCTCGTGAGAGAAGTTCATACTGCAAGTAATGGCTCAGCTGGTGCAAGAACAGTTGCTGATATGGTGAGCCAACAGGGTGTCCCTCTCAGTCGATATCGTGCGACTAAGTTAATGAAAGCGTTAGGCTTAGTGAGTTGTCAGCAATCTAAACACAAATATAAAAAAACGACTCAAGAACATATTGAACCCCCCAATTATTTAGGGCAACAGTTTGCCGTTACAGCCCCAAATAAGGTATGGATTGGCGATGTAACTTATGTGTGGGCAGGTAATCGTTGGATGTATTTGGCGGTTGTAATGGATTTATTTGCTCGTAAAGTGATTGGTTGGGCGATGTCATTATCACCTGATAGTCGATTAACAGGTAAAGCACTTTTCAATAGCGTATGAAGCACGTGGAAAACCCAAGGGTGTGATGTTTCATAGCGATCAAGGCAGTCATTATACTAGCCGAAAGTACCGTCAATTATTGTGGCGATATCAAATAAAACAAAGCTTATCTCGGCGTGGAAACTGCTGGGATAATAGCCCAATGGAGCGTTTCTTTAGGAGTTTAAAAACAGAATGAATACCGACAACAGGATATTGTCATTTTGCAGAGGCTCAACAAAAGATTATTCGATACATCATTGGATACTACTGTCAACTTCGCCCTCATCAATATAACGGTGGGCTGACACCCAATGAATCAGAGCGGTTGTTCTGGTTAAACTCTAAAAACGTGGCCAATATTAGTTGACCACTACAATCAACCCGATTTTGAGCTCTATCCCTTTGGCTATAATCCACACGCTGCCAATAGCGAAATGACCATACACATTCCCATAAAAGCCCAGTAAGTTCAACTCAGATCGAAGACCAGATCACCAATAAACTCATCAAGTAGCGACTTATCTGCATGGGGCATGACCACAACATGAGACAAGCCTTGAGTGACAGGTAACATCCACTTTTTACATATCACCTCACTGGGTGCGGGCATATACACAATATTAGAGGCGTTATTGAGTTTAGCATCGACTCCCTTTTGTTCTAACTGTGTTTGTAAATAAAGCGCTAAATCCACACAACGCATACCCTGCTCTTTAAGACCACTTTCTTGCAAAGTGTCAATTCGATAAGCCGCTAGCAAGGCAGCTAACCCTGAACGAGAGCAAGTCAGAGTATTATTATCACTAGCAATGTACTCTATATAATCTTGTTTGATAACAGCATTATTATCTTGCTTCTTTGTCAGTACTAATCCTGCTGGCGTAATATTGCCTAAAAACTTATGTAGGCTTAGTGACAAAGTATCTACATTTTCACCTATAACCAACTTCTGAGCATCGTATACTTGGGGTAAAAAAGGTAAAAAACTGCCATGCAATGCGGCATCGGCATGAATAAAGTGGGTCTTGTCTGCTAATAGGGCTTTTATCTGTGCAATGTTATCTATAGCGCCTTTCATCGTACTGCCAATGTTCGCTAAAATAATGACAGGGCCCTCTATATTGACAAGGCTTTCTTTTAACGCTCCATAATCCATTTCCCCATTATTCAAACAAGGCAGTAGCTCATATTTTTTATGATATTTTTCAACAATACTGACCGCACTGTAATGGCTTTCTCTAGACAATAACACTGGTGCATCAGGAAAAAGGTTAAACCCTTTAAGTAAGCCATATTCCATGGCTTCAGTGCCACCACTAGTCACATAACCATAGGTATTATCTTTCGTTAAACCATACTGCTCGGCAAAAAAGTGGATCACCTTACGCTCAAAGCCTTTGGTACTTAATCGATGGGATGAGGCACAAAAAGGATCGCCACTATTATTCATCAGCACTTCAAGGGCATCTGTTAAGGATGAAAAGTCAAAAGCCATATTCCCCGGCTTACCTAACATTTGCCGCTTGCGGTTTTTAATGCCTGCCAATAAGTTTAAATACTCGTTTTCAATACTTGCGTGAGGTTTTTCACGCATAGGTGCACTAAAATCTTGCACAAAAATGCCATAAACAGGATCCGTTTGCCACTTTAATGCCGCAGGCATTTTTTCATTAATATTGTCAAAAATCCTATGCCCTTCATACCTAAAATCGCCATAGCGCTTCTCTATTAATTGATGGTGCCCATCCGCATTAATTTGCTGAGCAATATGGTGAGTCACTGGCGATGTCATCACTCCAATAAAACGCTCATACCCCATTACCATTGCTTGTCTGCGAGATAAATCGATTAAATTAGCCGCAATCCCCTTGCCAGCATAAGCTAAATCCACGCCAATCATGACTTGATCCAATGTTTTCTTATCATCAAGGGACTGTATTTCCCCTATAGCTTCATCAATCAAGGTCATCATAGGGAGCAATGATTCACATACATGAATACTCGATAAATCATCTTGTAAATCATGGGCAATAAACGCTCCCACAACACTATCATTATCTTGTACATCAATGGCTACAATACTCAACTTTTGCTCATAGATACACAAGCAAAGGTGATGGACAAAATCAATCATCTCAGCTTTGTTTATACCCATTGCAATGGCGCCAGGCTCAAAGCTAATAAATGCAGTGGTTAAAATATCAGCTACCTCATTGATATGAGTAAACTGCATAGGCATATAATGAATATCATCAATCACTTTTGGAAAAAGAGTCATAAATAACCTACTTGATTAAGCAACAAAGAATAGAAAAACAGACCCGCAATAATGCAAAGGCCTAGCTGGTATAAATGGCATCCACATGACGTAGTACATTTTCATTTTTAGCCATACCAACGGACTCGAGTACTTGCATCAGTTGCTCACGGTTAAAAATGTTGTGTTTTTCAAGATAAATTTTGGTGTGCTCACTATCATCGCTCACAAACACTAAATCTTGTGGCATGATGTGGCGTATGCCTATCATAGGCAGCTTGGAATTAAAGGGGTAAAAAGCATCATTGTGCAACCCTGTAATCGGGCACTGTGAATAAAATTGCCCTATCATAGTGTCATGAGACATAAACACTGACTTTAAAGTTCGTTGCACTCGCTCAACAATCCCCGCCCCCAGTTTCTCACCTTCTCCTTTATGCACCATGACAATGACTATGGTATTCAGATGACTCTCAGGCAGAGATCTAAAATATTCTCCGTAGCGAAGCAAAGCAGCTTCAACATCAGAGTCTTGCGTTTTAGCGTCGTATAAGATGTAAGAAGTCAATGCCTTACGTTTATTCAGTGCCGCAGGAACAAAAGGACAAACTGGCCCCTTTCTCCCCAAATCTATATGAGGTCTGGCCAAATACTGCTTTAGCCACTCTTCCACTTGAATAAGATGGTCGGTGATTTTTTCAAAATAAGGGCTATCACTTTCATTGAGAACAGCAGATACCTGCTTATTGGTTAAACGGCTTTTCGCATCAATAGTAAAAAACTGCATAAACGACCTACTATTTATCACATGTTCATTCGGCCATGTTTCTCATTTCGAGAAAAACCACCAAATGTTACAAAAATGCCAAAAAGCAAAGTCAAGTTAATCATTCTGATTAGAAAAAACTAAACAATGCACTAATAAATAATGAGTTACAAAAATCACAACATAAATCATTTACGTTACAATTGTATCAACACTATGACCTAAATTTAATCAAGATGTCAAACAAATCGACGTTTAACGTTTCAGTGAGCCAAGATTCAAGAGGTATTCGAAATATAGGCCTCCATTCCCTTAATGACTTCATGCATTCACATATATACACCATTGTTAAAATGGCCTCGGCTGAACTTAAATATCACTCATCATGTTCACCTCATCACTGAATCAAGCCACCTTAAACTTAAGCCTTAAAGAAAGAACCTAGAGAGATTATTGCGTCTTAATCCATTTTATTTAAATCACAGATAGTCATCGCCTCTTAATAAAGACAGGTTACATGTAAATTTTTGGCTTCAAGCGATAAAACATTTCAGGATAAACCTAATTAATTAAGTTACTTTTTTAAATTAATAAAACATGAATTTAATTGTTTTTATATTAGGACGTTATCTTTTTATTCCTTATCGACAGTCTTAATAAGAATATTTATTTAATCGATAACACAATGATTATTAATTATTTTTCATTCAGACTCCATTCAGTGAAAAAACGATAATTTTATACGGGTATTCCATTAACGTGCCAGATTAAATAATGAAAAACAAAATCAATTAAGCTCATTTCATTGTTCATTAAACAGCCTATTTAAATTAACGATTAAAATCTTTTTGAATAGTTTAACGGCACAGCCCATTAATAATAATGGTTAAGTGAATATCAAAAAAATACCGATAAATGAAGCCAACAATAAAAAGTGATTATGATGAAAAAAACATTTCGATTAAATGCGATTCTCGCCTCAGCCGCTTTGTTAATACCCAGTCATACTTTTGCAGCTCAAGAATCAACTGCTCAAGTTAATGACCATATTGCGATCACAAAAACATCTGATACCGTTTGGGCCGGAATGATAGGTATTGGATTCACGGTAACCAATCCTACAGATGAAACCTTACCGCTGACATCAATCTCAATCCACATGCCAACGAGTTTGCAATCCAGTGTATCCAGTATTCGTTCATTAGATAATATTTCAGCTGAAATACCCAGCTATGACGAGAGCAACCAAGAATATACTTTTGTGATGTCCGATTCCGATCAAACCATAGCACCCGGCGAATCAATTCAAAGTGTATTCTATGTGATGACAAGCGATACTAGCTCCTCAATTTCGGGAGACTCTGTCGATATTTATGCCAATGAAGGCCAGCTTAACCTAAGCCTGTCATCCGATGAAGGCAATGTCCCTGAACTGACTGCCACAATCACCAGTTTACAAGGCGATATAAGCTTAAGCCAAGGGATCACCGATACCCTGTCACTTCCAGGGGCACAATCAGAAGGCGCGGCTTATCAGATTAGTTTAAATGCCGTCGCTACGCAAAATGATGATGGAACCATTACTGAAACGATCCCCAGCCCCGCCACGCAAAACATTGCTGTCGTATCAGATAAGGTCACTTCCGCTACATTTGAGTACACTGAAAAAACCTACACTCAGGAAGACATGTACCCTGTTAACATGAAAATCACCTCACTATCCTCCAATAGTGTGTCAGGATCAGTCACTGCTGTCAGTGATAATAACCTGACTTTCACAAATAGCAGTGATTTTACATCCGATTACACCAGTGTCATTTATCTCCCTAAAGATGGGCAGGCTTACACTATTACACCGAAGATTTCGGGCTATAACTTAACGGGTTCTTGCACTGCCACGTCTAGCGAAACCAATTGTAGTTATGATGCAGAAGCACAACACTTGATGATAGGTTATTGGGCCAACTGGGGGCCATGGACAATAGCAGAAACCGCTGATCAAGATTTCAGTATGCTAATTATTGCCTTTGGCACACTAGACAGCGATGGCGCTTCATTAGACGCCTTTGGACCTAACTTTAGCAAAGAAAACCTGATCCAAGATGTCAAAACAGCCAAAGAAGCCCACCCCGATCTTTCTGTCTTAATTTCATTTGGCGGAGCAAATAATACGTATTTTGTTGATGACAGCCTAACCGATGATGAAATCTATACTCTGGCAGGTAAGCTCAATGACTTCCTTGAGGAATATGGTCTTGACGGAGTAGATTTTGATATCGAAGGTAAATACAGTTATCAAGTTATGCATACCTTGATCCAAGATCTGCAAACGTACCGCAGTGATGCTGGAAAATCGCCTTATATTATTACTGCCGCACCACAGTTTAATACTGACGCAAACGGTAATGCTATGATGGTATCCACAGGGTATGAAACCCAGCCTTACTACGAAAGTAGTGACGACACATCAGGGCTGGCGGATTTCACTTATGTGATGGTTCAAGAATACAACACACCTTTATCACCTGCTTTCTCCTATAATGGGCAAAGTTTATATGAGAATGATTTTGAAATGATAAGCGGTTCATTTAATATGCTGAAATTGCAACTGCCTAGCGACTCTGAGACTAAGCTCGTCATTGGCGAACCTGCGTCTTACCATAGTGCCAGTGCAGCCTCTATTTTTTATGATTACTCCGTTTCGGACAATACTTATACTCAAAGAGATCTAGACACTGTAGTCAGTGGCGTGAAATCACAAGTTAGCCTGATCAAAGATGATCCAAAATTTGGTGGTATCATGGAGTGGGATACTTATGACGATCAAATTTACAACGACACAGAATATGGATTTAGCCAAGGCATCATTCCTTGCGTCGTCAATGGTGAATGTGATGAATAAACCTGTATTATTCATCTAAACTAACAAAGCAACACTGAGGTTTCAGTGTTGCTTATCCCATACCTATTTCATCTTGCTTTTTTGCCAACGCACATGGCTCACATTGATAAAGCAAACCCGTATATTTCAACCTTTCCATGCCCGATTTATCGATCATACGGCCATTATTTAACAAGCACAAATGCCCCTAATATCGTCATTTGAAAATAGGGAAAACGTGACTGACTCACACTAAGCTCATTAACAAACAACAAATAAATTACGCATATTAAGCTGTTATAAAATATTTGTAATGTTAATCTTACTCCAATAAGAATGATCGTTTAATAAAGGGCGCAAACCAATGAACAAATTTACCTTTGACAATCACCAAATGGCTTATCAAGATATCGGTCAAGGGCCTGTCATTTTATTGGGTCACAGCTTTTTATGGGATAGTCACATGTGGGCGCCACAAATCGCAGCTCTCAGCCAAGATTATCGTTGTATCGTACCCGATTTTTGGGGCCATGGTCAGTCAGATGCGGCACCCAGTTACACCCATAGCCTCAAAGATTATGCTCAGCAGGTTCTGGCATTAATGGATCATCTTGATATTGAAGAATTTGCCATCGTAGGCCTCTCAGTCGGTGGCATGTGGGGAGCGGAACTCACCACTCTCGCACCCAGTCGTGTACAAGCCTTAGTGTTAATGGATACCTTTGTCGGACTCGAGCCTGAAATTACTCATCAAAAATACATGCAAATGCTCGATACTATAGCGCAACTTAAAGCTGTGCCTCAGCCGATTATTGACGCCGTCAGCCCCTTATTTTTCGCTAATAATGCTCACCAAGACTCACCTGAGTTAGTTGAGACTTTCAGACAATACCTCTCTAATCTTACGGGCGAACGCGCAGTAGAAATCGCGCGTATGGGTAAAATTATCTTTGACCGCCGAGATCAAATGGACGAGCTGGCTAATTTCGCTCTACCAGTACTCATCGCCGTCGGCCAAGAAGACAACCCTCGCCCGGTACTTGAATCTTACTTAATGCAAGATAGCATCACTCATGCTCAGCTCATTCAAATTCCCAATGCGGGGCATATTTCCAATCTGGAACAAGCTGAATTTGTCACTGAGATGCTGCGCACCTTTTTGAATAAGGTGTATTCCTAGGTGATTGCTATCATAGATTCAGCATATTAACAGTCAAGAGTAGAGAGAATTTCTAGCTTTCAAAATGAAATCTAGAAATATATTTGATGTTACCCATTGATTTAATTATTTTTATAGAGTGTATAAAATCGGTTAGCATTCTTGACATCTATCACTTGCAGTGTGCTTTTGTGCAAATACCTCTGTAGCACGCTGTAAACCCATCCATGGGCGCTCTACGCCTTCTTCCTTGAAGCCGAAGGCATACAGATGCATTTACACCGTAATTTAAAAGCAAACACAAAAAACCAGAGTGCCTCTTCGATTTTGATATTAATTATAAGACGCTGTGAACTATCTGATCTGCATGAGCGCTCTACTATTTCAAATGACAATCCTTATCTAAATGTCTGTTCAACGTCAGAGTCTTTCGTTAGAAGCGTTTTACAAAATAAAATCTCCCCCCCCCTGAAATCGAAGCCCTCACATTCACTTACACCCTAGATCTAAGCACTCAGTGGTAAAGATAAAAACAGTGTGTTTTTTCGATTTAATTTTTATTCTTAACTAAAAAAAATTGGGTTATGAAATAGTAATATTGTGAACACGGTTATGAGAATTCTTTTTCATATAAGTAACTTCTAACTTAATAAGCTATTCAAGACTCAACCACCCCAACAAAACAAATAATTTCAAAACATACTATTGAACTGTAGATACATTTGAGTATCATCTAACATTCATGGATACACAAAATAATAGAATATGACTGGCGATAATATCCCTTTACCAGCAATATTCAAACAGGAGCTGAAAATGGGTATTGGTACAGAAGTCAAAAAAAATGAAACGACTGAAACTAATTCAGACCTTCAAGAACTTGATGAAATACATTCAAAGTTTAATCAATCAACCCAAAAAATCGATGTTCTACTGAGTAATCAAAAAAAGAGACTAGATATATATTCAATGATATCAAAGGGAACTCCTTTAATAAATGATGAATATATACTTTTATCTAAAAAGGAATTTTTAGATTTAAATAACCGTTCATCTCATACAGAATCAATTATGAAATTTAATAAATACCGATTCGAGATTGCTATAGAGATTTTATATCACCAATTTGATGACTCCATTTTAGATTGGGAAGATGATGATTGGTTTTGTATATTATTTAAAGAAGAAAAACACATTGTCAATTTAGAAAGTAAACTTCCCCCCCCACATCACGTAAACTATTGTTACATCCTAACAAAAAATAATATCTCTCAACGTTTAATAAAATCAAGAAAAGAACATGAAACATTAACATTCCCAATAAATACAAGTGCATATGGATTTGTTTTCGATAAAATATCAATAGCAAACAACATTATAATAAATAATATATCACCTGATATATTTATTGACATCAATGAATTATTTAACATTATAAACAATGATTTAACTGAATCAATAAATATAGCAACTAACTCCATCCAAGAAGTTAAGAACAAAACAAACCAAGTTTTAGATAATAAAACAAACCAATTAAAAGAAATTGGAGAACATAAAGAACAACAGCTAAATGATATAAAAAGATTATCTAAAAATAAACAACAAGAGTTAGATTACCTTCAAACACTAAAAGATGATGAAAACGAAATTAACAAGAGGTTACTGGATATAAGGATAGAATATAGAAAACTAATAGAAAAAAACTCAAAATTAAAGCAAGAAAAAACAACAATTACCAAGCTTATTGAAAACGAACAAATAAGTCACAACAATCTTCAAGAAAAAATAAACTGTGTCAACTTGGAAATTAAACAAAAACAATTAGATTTAGATAATATAAAGGAAAAAATATCTAAAGAAATTTCTGAAGCTGATAAATTTACTTTGGATCTGAATGGCCACATGAAAGAAAGTAGAGTTCAACGCTATTATTACTTTGCTTTTTCAATTCTTATTGCAATTTTTCTAACTTTCATTTCATCTAAAATCTATGAAAGAGCAAATGACTTACTTGGGCACTTTTTAACCGAAAAAAATGTCAATATGTGGCAAGTATTATTAAGTCGACTTCCATTAATTACAATTTCAACACTCATGATCTGCTCTTTATCCGCACTTTTATATTTCAGCGTTAATCACATTCTTTCTCTAAACAAAGATAGAATGAACATGCTTAAAGCTTCAATTCTTGCTGAGCAAATTTCTATTTCATTAAAACATGATTTTGATCTATCTAGAGAAGATCGTTTAGAACAAAGTAAGAAACTGAAAGTCGAGATCATAATGAAGTTGTTTGAAAATCAAAAAACTCCTATGAAATTAAATCTAAAAAATATGTCAGTACTCACTCAGGCCATTGATACAGCCCTTAAGCTCAAGAAGTAAACGAAAACATTACCTAATCTAATAAAATCAATTTAGGACTAAAAGCAAATAATTTAAATTCACATATAAAACCTAATAAAACAAAATACACAGCCAGCCATCATTAAAATGGCTCGGTATTAGAAACCTTCAAATCGAGCGTACACGCCTGAAAGGAGATATCAGTTGTTTTTGCCACTGTTCTGATCTAATCCCATCGGACACTTAATTTTGAGACAGCATCGTTAATAAATTAAGAGGTCTAGTCTAACAGCCCCTTCAAAAAAAGGGGAGCTGTCAGAGCAAGCCTGAGCTAGTACACCTAAATAGCCACCAACCGCTTGTTTCATGATTTCAATGAGCTTTTCATCCATATACTGGTACTCATCAGGAATGTCGAGTACATGAATATCCTTGTGCTCTAAAAGTCGTGTAAACTGAGCCTTTAAGCGACTTTTATGTTTTTGCTCCATCACAAAAATGATGTCAGCCCACTGAATATCTTTGACTGATACAGTCCTACGTGCTTTCGGGCTCGTACCCGCTGATCTTACCGATACTTCAGGATGGTTTCTCCAGACTTGTTCGCCCGTTGGGCTGCGCCATTGATTTCGGCTACATATAAAAAGTAAGTTTGTCATCTTCAATCCTTGCTAATGTTGGCCTAGTGACTTT
Organism: uncultured Shewanella sp.; assembly: GCF_947495455.1. GTDB lineage: Bacteria > Pseudomonadota > Gammaproteobacteria > Enterobacterales > Shewanellaceae > Shewanella. The sequence continues at coordinate 21,402 of NZ_CANLZC010000068.1, forward strand.
TTCTCGACTTTGTTCAAGGTTCAAGTCACAGGGACAAATTTTTCTCCATTAAATGTCTTGACCGGATTGCCTCGTTCCAGCTCCCAGTGTTGTTGCCAACGCGCTTGCTCTTGAGAAGTCATTTGCTCTCGTTTCAGCATTGCCAACTTCTGAAAGAGCAAAACCTTAGCTAAGCGTTTGTTAGCATGCTGGCTACGTTCACTCTCAACACGTACCGAAAGCCCTGTTGATGTATGCGTTGCGCGAACTGCCGAATCTGTGGTATTCACATGCTGACCACCAGCACCGGATGCCCTGCATGTTTGGAAGGTCACACCGCTATCTAGCCTTGTCTCATCGATCTCATACATTTGCCCACTAAAAAACCAGTTCTTACGCTTATGTTTGGGTCGAAAAGGGCTTAGACAACCCCATAACATGACGCCCTGCCAAGAGAAAGCCAATTGCTTGGCTTTCTCCTCAAACCTTGAATCAAACTTTAGCAATACCGATTTAAAACAATCCTTTTTATCTGCTCTAACTGTATCAACAACATCAAGCTTTATATTTTTAGCTCGGCATTCCTTTTCAATCTCTTTAAGTGCTAAACCAATGGCCTTACAACATTCGATAGGACCTTGTCCTGCTGATAATTGCAGTAATATCATGACGAACAATCTCCATTGGTTTTAAACGTTAGCACAGGTCGCAATTTAGCAACGATCTCGATTAACCCTGCATCAAGCATATCGCTAATCACAGTTGCGCACTTTTTATAAGCTTGCGGCGCTTCGTCATACAAAAGCTCCTTATTGCCGCAAACCACACGGCTACCAAGTGCCGTACGATATAAATCCTCGCGCTTATATTTATGCCCCAATCGGCCATGACATTCACCGCGCTTCCATTTTCTACCAGCACCATGTGCTAGTGAATAAAGACTAATGGCCATACTTGCATCCGCAGCTATAATTGGCTTGACTAAATAACTGTAATCACCACGTGAGCCAGGGATGATCACACAACCTTTATCACTCGGTGTCGCCCCTTTTCTATGTAACCAACCTTGCTGACCCTCTATTGCTTTCGGTGAAACTAGGTTGTGATTCACATCAAGGGCGCACTCACCTTTAGCCCGAATAGCCTCAAGAAATCGCTTAGCAATAAACTCTCGATTGAGCTCTGCCCAACGCACTGCTTCATCATGTTGTTCCATGTAATCAATAAAGTCTGCGCTTTCATCCGCTAAACCATCATGATTATATTTAGTTACATGGTTAACGAGAATCGACTGACCTAAACCTCTCGAACCAGAGTGAACCAGCAACTGTAGATGCTTTTTGTTGAGCCCGAGTTCATCCAAAGCCACCTGATCATAAACTTCATCAATCGCCTGAAACTCTGCAAAATGATTACCGCCGCCGATAGTCCCTATAGCATGATCATATGCATTATTTGTAATGCCTTTTTCCAATTTTCTCGCTGCAACATTCTTCGCCCAACTGGCATCAAGCGATTGTTCCACGTGTTCAAATTTTTTAGCCAATTTGTCCAAGTTAACCTTGGACAAATTGGCTGAAGTCTGCCAAAGCGACATACCGCAGCCAATATCATTACCTACTAGAGCAGGATAAATTTTATTCGTGGTAAAAAACGCAGCACCTATTGGGTAACCTCTTCCAGGGTGCAAGTCAGGCATGCCAGCCACGCGCTGCATTCCACTTAATTTTGATGTTTTAATTAGCTGCTGTACTGCTAGCCCTTCTACCCAAGTATCGGCAGACGCAATAAGGCTAACGTTTTCAGTAAGGTGTTGGACTGATTTGCCCATAATACCAATTCCTTTCTCATTATTAGAAAATTAGGATTTAAAACGTAATACGTATTGGCAGGTCTGGCTTTCTATCGAAATGAACCGGGCGAAACGACTTTCAAGTGCTTAGAAAATATCTGGCTAAGCGACGAGTTTCTTATCGAATAAGACCTGCAAAGGATGTTAATGTATTTGTCATAATTTTTTCCTCCACAGTGAGTTGATGATTGCACCTTGCACAATGGCACAGTGAATAATTGAACGGGCGCATCATAATCATTTTCCAGCCGTAAAGCAAACATAAATTATGATTATGTTTCAATGGCTTTACTCTATCTTTATAAGGTACCTTTACATCATAAAACCAACAGAATAAACGCCGTCACTTGAACAGATTATTTAAAAGGAGAGTTTGCAGCTCCTGAGGCATTGGATAATCACCCAGCTCATAAGCAATTTTGTCCATTGCCGAATCGGACAACCTCTGGGTTTTATCCGCGAAGGAATCGATTTTGTGTTTCAGCAAATACCACAATACCTCAGCTAATATCACAGTGGAGAGCTTGCTAACACACCTCTCCCGCCGCATAACCGCTAGACCAAGCCCACTGGAAGTTGTAACCCCCTAGCCAACCGCTGACATCGACGACTTCGCCGATAAAGTACAGGCCTTTTTGCGCTTTGACTTCCATGGTCTTGGACGACAGCGCATCGGTATTCACGCCGCCTAAGGTCACCTCGGCGGTACGATAGCCTTCGGTGCCATTAGGGTAAATGGTCCACCGAGTAAAATAATCAAGTAAGAAAGCTTGCTCGGCTTTGCTGAGCTGATTAATACTCTTTCTGCCAATGCGACTCTCGTTAGTCACACTCTCATTCGTCGCATTATCAGTATCAACTCCTAATGCTAACTCCCCTGACTCTAACTCTCCGAGCGCTAGCAGTCGCTCAATAAAGCGTTTAGGCATAATGCGGCACAGAGCATTTTTCAGTGATAGCTTGGGCGATTCTTTAATGGTCTCTGTTAGCCATGTCATGAAATCTAACTCAGGTATTAAATTGAAATACACGGCTTGACCCGGTTGCCAATAAGAAGATATTTGTAAAACCGATGGACCACTTAAGCCCCTATGGGTGAACAATAAGGCTTCTTTAAAGCTTTTTCCGCATTCACTGCTGGCGATCACAGGCAGGGATATTCCCGATAAGCATTCAAATTTGTTTTTATCGGCCACTTGCAACGTAAAAGGGACCAAAGCTGCAGAAGTGGGCAATACAGGCACAGAAAATTGCTTGGCCACTTGATAACCAAAAGGCGTTGCCCCCAATTTTGGCATAGACAAACCGCCAGTTGCGATGACTAACGACTCACAAGCGTATTGCCCCTGAGAGGTCTCAATCTGATATCCCGCTCCTGTTGCTTTAATGGCCACTATCTCTGTACGCAGTTGAATATTAACGCCCGCCCACTCGCACTCTGTTTTAAGCATTTCAACAATTTGTTTGGCGCTATCATCGCAAAATAACTGACCTAGCGTTTTTTCATGATAATCAATACCATGCCTCTCAACCATGGCAATGAAGTCCCACTGGGTATAGCGAGCTAATGCCGATTTACAAAAATGCGGGTTTTGACATAAATAAGCCGATGGCTCGATGCCAAGGTTGGTGAAATTACAGCGTCCGCCTCCGCTGATTAAAATTTTACGTCCAAGTTGTTTAGCATTGTCGAGCAGCAACACGTTTCGGCCTCGATAGCCCGCCGTTAAAGCACACATCAGCCCAGCTGCGCCGGCTCCTATTACTATTACATCTTGATGTTTCACTAAACCTTGCCCTCGGCCTTTATAGCAACTGAAATTAAAAAAGGATGCTATTGTAGCATCCTTTATTCCTTCTTACGCCTTTGACATTAAAACGACTCACTGGTTTTTTTTGTCTCAGACTTTTGCTCTCGACTTAGCAAGGCCTTAGCGGCTTCAACGGCAGGTTTATCTTGATAAAGTACTTGATAAACTTGCTCCACAATAGGCATCTCCACGCCCAAACGCTGAGCTAACACATACACTTCTTTAGTATTACGATATCCTTCGACCACTTGGCCGATTTCCGCTTGCGCCGTATCCACATTCAAGCCTTTACCTAAGGCTAACCCAAAGCGACGATTTCGAGATTGATCGTCTGTACAGGTAAGGACCAAATCACCTAACCCCGCCATGCCCATAAAGGTATCCGCTTGCGCGCCAACGGCTTTGCCTAAACGGGATAACTCCACGAGTCCTCGAGTGATCATGGCCGTGCGAGCATTGGCACCAAAGCCTATTCCGTCAGACAAGCCAGCCCCAATGGCCATCACATTTTTCACCGCGCCACCCAATTGCAGACCAATAAAATCATCATTAGCATACACGCGCAAACGCTTTGAACAGTGAAGCAACTGGATCAAATCTTGAGTGAAGCTATTATCGGTTCCTGCTATCGATATGGCGGTAGGCAATCCTGCTGCCAGCTCTTTGGCGAAAGTCGGTCCCGATAATACCGCAAGCGGGTAATTCTCGCCTAACACGTCACGAGCGACATCTTGCAATAAGCGTCCCGTTTCAGGCTCTAAACCTTTTGTCGCCCAAACGATACGACTATCACTGCGTAATAAATCTTTCGCTTGACTTAAGACGTCACCGAAAACATGACTAGGCACCACGACTAATATATTTTTAGACGCCGCTAATGCTGTTTTTAAATCAGATTCAAGGTGTAAACAATCGGGAAAAGGAATATCAGGTAAGGCACTTTGATGGCAACGCTGAGCTTGTAACTGCTCAACATGTTGAGGGTTATGGCCCCAAAGAAGGGTATTATTACCATTATTGGCTAAAGAAATAGCAAGGGCGGTGCCATAAGACCCCGCCCCTAATACCGTTATATCGGCAGTCTTTTTCATATAGCCAATTACGCGTTAGCTTCTGCTGCTTGTTGCGCTTGTGCTTCTTGCTGTTGTTGCATGTGCTGTGCAAATAATGCATCAAAGTTCACTGGTGCTAGGTTCAGTTGGGGGAAAGTACCACGACCGACTAAGCTACCCACAGTTTCTCTTGCATAAGGGAAAAGTACGTTAGGGCAATAAGCACCTAAAGAGTGAGCAAGCTGTGGCTCAGTAAGACCCGTAATTGAGAAAATGCCCGCTTGCTGTACTTCACAAAGAAAAGCGGTTTCGTCACCGTTTTTAGCTGTAACAGTTAAAGATAATACCACTTCATACACGTCATCAGCTAATTTTTCAGTGCGAGTATCAAGGTCTAGTTTAACTTCTGGAGACCATTCTTTTTGAAAAACAGCAGGGCTGTTTGGCGTTTCAAAAGAAATATCTTTCGTGTAAATACGTTGAATATTAAATTGTGGTCCAGTTTGTTCGTTGCTTGCTACTTCTTCAGCCATAGTATCCTACCAATCAGTTAATTAAGAGCCCTAAACTTAAACCAAATCAATTAAGCCTAACTTAAGTTCTATTGAGGTCTCATTTCAGGGGTTTCACACTGACTCTTATTTGAGTACATGCTCCATCCCACATTGTTAATTTTTATGCCAAAACATTGATATTTAATGTTTTAAATAACCAGTGCCAGCCATTTTATTTTTACTCATCTTGAAAGCCATATCACTTTAATCAATAAATTAATCAAAAAGCAATACGTGCAGATAACTTTTTACTGCTTACTTTTTACTTTTCGACACAGGCAAATTACTTGATTGCCACTCACCCATACCACCCGTTAAGTTATAAACCTGTTCAAAACCGTTTTTAACTAACAAGTGAGCCGCTTGGGAAGAGGTCATTCCTGCGCTACATACTAATATAATGGGACTGGCTTTAAACTTTTCAAGAGCGGAAATTTTATTATTTTTAATATCGGCTAGTGAAACGTTAATTGCATCAACAATGTGACCTTTTTTAAAGTCAGCTTTTGCTCTAACATCAACCACTTGAGCGTTTTCTTTGTTCATTAACAATACAGCTTGTTGATGTTTAATATTCTTGACTTTTGAGACGCTGCTCTTAAATGTGACTACGACCAATCCAACAAACAAACCAATCCAAGCCAAGCTGAGCATAGGATTAGCTTTTAAAAATTCAATATATTCTTGCATTATTCACTGCCTACTAATTTGGGCTTTTAGATTAATTGAGCCGCAGTATAACCCCAAACCACCTGATAATGCGAGTTTCAGCATGTGAAGCGAAAAACACTTTTACCCTGTTTAATCACTAAGCCTATGACCTCAATCGAGGTAAAGCGCTTTATACGCGTCCACGCCCGTAGTAAACTGAGTGCAATTTAAAACTTATCATTCTTAACCTAATAAGCCTCAACTAGACTGGGTAAACAGCGGCAAAGGTCATCTAATCGCGATTCAAAAAAATGATCAAACACCTTACTTTGTGTTTATTCTTATTTAGGATCAATGATTTCACCACATGCCATATCATTTTACTCACAAAAAGACTCGTTGCCTTCATTAGGAATAACATTAGAGGTACCACCATGACAACGCGCAAACGCCCATTGGCATTGCTAATTTTAGACGGTTGGGGTTATCGAGAAAATACCGATAACAATGCTATATATCATGCCAACACGCCCGTATTAGATAAGCTCAACGCACAATACCCCAATAGTTTAATTTCAGGCTCAGGCAGTGATGTGGGCTTACCCGAAGGGCAAATGGGTAATTCTGAAGTGGGTCATATCAATATCGGCTCAGGACGGATTGTCTATCAAGAGTTAACGCGCATAAGCAAAGCCATCGAAGACGGTGAATTTGATACAAATCCAGCCCTCTTAGCAGCCATAGATGATGCCATTGCAAAAAAGGGCGCGGTACATCTTATGGGGTTATTATCGCCAGGTGGCGTACACAGCCATGAAGAGCATATTGAAGCTATGTGCCGCTTAGCGGTTAAACGTGGAGCTAAGAATGTCTATCTACATGCCTTTTTAGATGGACGAGATACGCCTCCTCGAAGCGCAAAAGCCAGCTTAGCTCACTTCGATGCCCTGTTTGACGAACTCGGTACTGGCCAAATAGCCTCCCTTATTGGCCGCTACTATGCAATGGATAGAGATAATCGCTGGGATCGCGTCTCTCAAGCCTATGAATTAATCACTCAAGGTAAAGGCTTATTTCATTTCAATACATCACTTGAAGCGCTCGATGCCGCTTATGCGCGCGATGAAAATGACGAATTCGTCAAAGCGTCTACGATTGCTAACCCTAGTGGCCAGAGTATCCAGCTAACGGATGATGATGCCCTCATTTTTATGAACTTCAGAGCCGATAGAGCTCGCCAGATCACTCGCAGTTTCGTTGATCCTACTTTTGATGGTTTTGAGCGAGCGGTGACTCCTAAAGCCCATTTTGTGATGCTAACAGAATACGCCGCTGACATTGCCGCGCCCATTGCCTACCCCGCGACCAAATTAGTTAACACATTAGGCGAAACCCTTCAAAATGCGCATAAAACACAACTCAGGATCTCTGAAACCGAAAAATATGCCCATGTCACCTTCTTCTTTAATGGTGGTGTAGAACAAGCCTTTGAAGGAGAAGAGCGCATTTTAATCCCTTCACCTAAGGTCGCGACATATGACTTACAGCCTGAAATGAATTCAACCTTGCTCACCGATAAGCTAGTTGAAGCCATTGGTTCAGGCAAATTCGACACTATCATTTGTAACTACCCAAATGGGGACATGGTTGGCCATACTGGCAGCTTTGATGCAGCAGTCAAAGCTTGCGAAGCCGTCGATACCTGTATTGGCCGCGTTGTTGATGCTCTTGAAAAAGTCGGTGGTGAATGCTTAATCACAGCCGATCACGGTAATGCTGAACAGATGACAGATCCTCAAACAGGCCAAGCACACACAGCACATACCAGTGAACTTGTCCCGCTTATTTATTTTGGTCGACCAGCCAAAATAGAAAAAGGCGGAAAATTGAGTGATTTAGCTCCAACTATGTTAACATTAATGGGACAAGCCGTTCCTCAAGAAATGACGGGGCGTTCTATCATCAAACTCGATGAGTAAATAAATCACAGTGAATAAAAGCCTTATCATACAAGCCAGCCTACTAGCTGGCTTGCTAATACTAACCTTCCCGTTGCAAGCCAATGATCTGCAGCAGCGTCAATCTGAATTAAAATCACTCACTGCTGAGATTAATAAGCAAGCTTCCACTGTTAAAGCCACCTACAAACAGAGAGAACAATTGCAGGCTTTGTTGAAAAAAGATGAAAAAGCCATCGCTTCTGTCGCCAAAAAGGTCAATCAAACGCAGCAAACTTTAAAAGAACTCGAAAGTGCAATCCATAAGCTTAATGTGCGAAAGCAAGCCCTCAATGAATCAAAAAAAACGCAACAACAAGTTCTATCTAAACAATTAACCAGCGCCTATCTCGCAGGCAATTACGATTACAGTAAAATGTTACTGAATCAACAGTCACCAGCCAGTATCGAGCGCATGCTGACCTATTACCAATATCTCAATAATGCTCGCATAGCCTCCATTAAAGCCTTACAACAAACGCTATCTGAGCTTGACGATATCGAACGAGAACAAGAACAACGCCAAACTCAGTTGAACGGCCTAATATTAGAACAAAATGCCCTTGCTGAAACCCTCAAAAAAGAACAAGCCCAACGTAAAGGCACATTAAACCAGCTACAAAATACGCTCAATACCCATGGCGCAAGGCTTGAACAGCTACAAATAGAGCAAGCAAGCTTAAAAAATCTAGTGGATCGTACATTAGCCATGACGAAAAATGACTCTGCTATGGCAGGGTTGAAAAACAATCGAACATTAAAATGGCCGACACTAGGGCGTATTAAAACAGCATTCGGCAATATTCGTTCGGGGAAAATAAAATGGAAAGGAGTCACTATCTCAGCGCCAGAAGGACGTAGCATTGCCGCCATCGCCTCAGGTAAGGTCATTTATGCCGATTGGCTAAGAGGTTTTGGTATGGTATTGGTCATAGATCATGGCAAAGGTTATATGAGTCTCTATGGCTACGCTCAAGCCTTACTAAAAGAAGCTGGCGATAAAGTACAACAAGGTGACACTATTGCCCTCGTCGGACGATCAGGTGGACAGAGCGAGCCTAGCCTATACTTTGAAGTAAGGTATAAGGGACAAGCCGTGGATCCTGCAAGGTATTGCACACGATAAAAGGTTTTTTCCCTTTCTATATCAAGGGGTTAAAATGAAGTCACTATATCGTTATATGAGTTGTGTCGCCATAGGTTTAACACTCGGCCTGTCCATTACACTGTTAGATAAGAGTCATTCTCAAGAATATAGTTTTCGCAAACATTATCCATTATTACTTGAAGTCATGGATTCAATACAGGCTTATTATGTTGATCCCATAAGCGAAGATGAGTTGATGCAAGCCGCCATTGCAGGAGTCTTTGATAAATTAGATCCTTATTCAGGTCTATTAGATAAACAAGATTTTCAAAACATCAAAGACAGTAATAACGGCGAGTATTTTGGCTTTGGCATAGAAATCGCCATCGAAGATGACAAAATCACTATTATCACCCCCTTTGCTCATTCTCCTGCGGCTCAAGCAGGGATCCAACCTGGCGATCAAATTATTCGTCTCAATAAACAAGCTGTGACCTCAGATAAACTCAATACACTCCTAAGTGAGATGAAGCAGCACAGTAAAGATAAAAAAGCCATCGATATCATGTTGACTCGCGCCAGTACTCAGAAAACCTACTCAGTCACATTAAAACCTAGTCTTATTAAAATCACGTCTGTCAAAGCCCAATTACTCGATAATTACATCGGCTATATACGCTTATATAATTTCCAAGAAAACTCGACCAAAGAAATCACCCAGCAGCTTTTACAATGGCAAGCCATTCCTCTTCAAGGGATCATTCTTGATTTACGTAATAATCCCGGTGGACTACTCGATCAGGCAGTCAGCATTGCAGATATCTTTCTCGATAAAGGACGTATCGTTTCTACCCAAGGGCGTTATTTTGATGCCAACTCAGACTACTATGCTTCTTCAAAAAGTATGCATAACAAGATCCCTTTACTTGTCATCATCAATAAAGGCTCAGCATCGGCTTCAGAAGTACTCGCCGCAGCATTACAAGACAATCATAGAGCAAAATTAATTGGGCAAACCAGTTACGGTAAAGGCACAGTACAGAGTTTAATACCCACGCTGATCGAAGGCCATGCCATAAAGCTCACTATCGCTAATTACACGACGCCAAAAGGAAAAAACATCAATAAAACCGGAATAGAGCCAGACATAAAAATTGTATTGGAAAAAAATGAAATTAACCAAGCCGTTTCTCTACTCACCCATGTCGACATTCAAAAAGACAAATTACTCAATACTGCAGTTGCTTGGTTCAATCAACCTCAGCCTTAAGCAGTCGCAGTCTCAAGGTCGCTTAACAACCAAATGGCTTCATCCTTTGTATTTCCACAAACATCTTTGGTTGCGGCAAACATATGACAAACCTTTGGGCGCTCTGGCAAGCCAAAGAGTTTGCAGAGGTTATCTTCATTGAGCTGAATACAACGCACTCCAGCAGGCTTGCCTTCAAGCATACCAGGAATAGGCGTTGTAATAGATGGCGCAATACAACAAGCACCGCAGCCTAAGCGACAATCCATAACTGATACCTAATCAACAAAAACACCTATATTATACCAATTTGTTAAGGCAAGTTAAAGATGTCACATTAGGGAGCAAAGTAGACATGTCACACAAGTCTGTGTCTTTTATCAATC
>NZ_CANLZC010000069.1 GCF_947495455.1 uncultured Shewanella sp.
TAGAGGTCTTTATACCGTATCTGAAAGATCGTTCAATTGATCGTCCAAATTATTAACTGATCAGTATTAGGCCCTAGGAATGATCAGCTAGGGAAAGAGGATTAATCGGGCTGATACCCTATTTCTCTTTTGTGGGCTTCAAGTAAATTGTCAACAGGCGGAGGCAATTGCAAATAAAACCCTTTATCCACTAACTCGCTTTTTACCTTTTCAATATCAGCAAACCCTAAATGGTCGCGTTTACTTAAAGGCAGCATCATCACTAATGTCGGCGCGCCAAACATTAGCATTAAAGCCTCGGGAACTTTTGTAAAATCATCACGTTTTTCAATAAATAAGTAAGTTTCTTGCTTACGACTACTTTTATATACTGCACAGATCATATCAGGCTCAATTTCCAAACAATTCAACTTGCCAGCTAATTACCGACACTATAACATGGACTGATCGGAATTTAATGCTTATCGACGTAAAGTTGATCATTTGTAAAGAGTAAAGCAGGAATGTATACACCAAGCCTAGAATTAAAGGGCGCATCCTTTACGCTGTCAGTCCTTCATATTAAGCATCAAGATATGAGCAGACTCACGGCTGAACTTGATAATAAACTTGCTATCGCGCCACAATTTTTTATCGGTGCCCCTTTAGTGATTAATATTGAGCTCATTACCGATCCGTTATTTGATTTAGCCAAACTCAAACACATCCTCACTCAACGTCAATTAATCATTGTAGGCATCACTGCCGCCATTCCCGAACTGATTGAACAAGCCAAAAAACTGGGTCTCGCCATTGTAAAATCAGGCAAACAAAGCCTCAATCAACCACAATTACCTAAAACCACCAAGATCATTGAGCGAAATATTCGCTCTGGACAACAAATTTACACAAAAGGTGGTGATTTAATCATCATAGGCGCCGTTGGCAATGGTGCTGAGGTCATTGCAGATGGTAGCATACACATCTATGGTACATTAAGAGGCAAGGCAATGGCTGGCGCTGCAGGCGATAAACATGCCGTTATCATTGCGAAAAAAATTGAAGCTGAATTAGTCTCTATTGCTGGCCAATATTGGTTAACAGAAAACCTTCAGCACAATGTCACTTCGCAAAGTGCATGTATTCGCTTACAAGGGAATAGCTTAACTGCCGATAATTTATCACTTTAACAACCGACAGATTAAAAGGATAGTAACACATGGCACAAATTATTGTTGTCACCTCTGGTAAAGGCGGTGTGGGAAAAACCACGTCCAGTGCTGCCATTGCAACAGGATTAGCCCTAAAAGGACATAGGACTGTCGTGATTGATTTTGATATTGGATTAAGAAACTTGGATCTCATTATGGGTTGTGAACGACGCGTCGTTTATGACTTTGTTAATGTTATCAATGAGGAAGCCAATCTCAATCAAGCATTGATCAAAGATAAACGCTGTTCAAACTTATACATTCTTCCCGCATCCCAAACGCGAGATAAGAATGCTCTGACAAAAGAAGGCGTCGGAAAAGTATTAGACTTACTCGCTGAGCAATTTGAATATATTATTTGCGACTCCCCTGCAGGCATAGAAAATGGGGCCATGATGGCCTTGTATTTTGCCGATCTGGCTATTGTCACCACCAACCCTGAAGTCAGTTCGGTGCGTGATTCTGATCGAATTTTAGGCATGTTGCAAAGTAAATCCAGGCGGGCCGAACAAGGCTTAGAGCCTGTTAAAGAATTATTGCTACTTAACCGCTATGCGCCAGAAAGAGTCAATAGTGGTGAAATGTTAAGCGTTGCCGATGTCGAAGAAATTCTAGCCATTCCATTATTGGGTGTTATTCCAGAGTCTCAATCTGTACTTAAGGCATCCAATTCCGGGATCCCAGTTATTTTGGATGAAGAAAGTGATGCGGGCATCGCCTACAGCGACAGTGTTGCTCGCCTTCTCGGTGAAGAGGTCGAATTACGTTTTATTACCGAAGAGAAAAAAGGCTTTTTAAAACGCATTTTTGGTCACTAACTTGGATACTAACTTCTTGGTAATTAACTATGTCTTTACTCGATTATTTTAAAAGTGACAAAAAAGTGAATACAGCAGCAACCGCCAAAGAACGTCTCCAGATCATCGTTGCACATCAACGTGGAGAAAGGGACGCTCCAGACTATTTCCCTGAAATGAAAAGAGAAATTATCGAAGTCATCAGAAAATACGTAAATGTGGGTCCAGATAAAATATCGGTTCACTTAGATCAAAATGATGAAAAACTCTCAGTACTTGAGTTAAATGTCACCTTGCCAGAGCCGCAATGACAACTTGCTTATTCTCATATGTTCACCTATGAGAATAAGCCATTATGCAAAGCGTTTAAACAGCGATATCATTAAGGTGATCACCGACAATATTGGCTCTCCACCCTGTCAGTATTAAGGGTAAATCACCTTTTTTTCCGTCCCATAACCAACGCAAATATTCATGAATATGACGCTTTGAGCCAAGTAACTCAATTGGCACTTGCGCCGCTTCAGCTTGAGTCACTAATACCTGTTTAATGGCTTTAAAAGCCGATTTATAGCCTGTTTTAAGAGCAATCACATCAATGGGCTCAGGCAAAAATTCATCACTCACTTGGCTCATGATCTCGATGATTTTCTTGCCATGAACCCGCTTTTCTTGCTCGGTTAAATCAGTCAACTTTGCTAGCTGAGCCATGCTTTTAGGTTGTTTCTTAGACAAAGAGATCAAGGCATGATCTTTAATCACAAATCCCACGGCCATATCTCGTTTTACGGCCACTTCTAGCCGCCATTTCGCTAAATCGCGCAAACAAGCCAACTGCTTAGGCAATAATTGAAACGCATTTTTCACTTTCAAATAGGCTTCTTCAGGATCAACCGGCGTTAATCGATTCTGTGTGATCCGCTCACTTTCGGCCAGAACCCAGTCTAATCGAGACTGATTTTTCAATGTCTCAATCAACTGAGGATAAAGCTTATACAGGTAATACACATCGTTCGCCGCATAGTCTAATTGTGCTTGAGATAGCGGCCGTTTTAACCAATCGGTACGGGACTCGCCTTTATCCAAGTTAACCGATAAAAGCTGCTCGACTAATTTGGCGTAGCCTAAACTATGGCCTAACCCTGCTAGACTGGCGCCAATTTGGCTATCAAAAAGTGGTGCGGGCTGACATTGAGCATAGTGAGCAAACACATCTAAGTCTTCACTACAAGAGTGCAGTACTTTGATCAAATTAGGCTGAGTGAGTAACGCCCAGAAAACAGATAAATTCGTCACGGCCAGAGGATCAATAAGCGCTAATGTTTGACCATCATAAGCTTGAATAAGCCCTAATTTTGCATAATAACTACGAGTACGCACAAATTCTGTATCTAATACTAATAAATCTGCCTGCTCATACTGCCTTACTAACGCTTCAAGGCGCTCATTATCATCTATATACTCAAACGCTAACAATATCTTCTCCAAAATCTGCTTCAAATAAAAAAGCCGACCTATGCCGACTTATTTCAATGCTAGTGTTATATTAACACAAGAAATAGCAGATTTAGTTTTTTTGCTCGTCTCTTAACTCTCGGCGCAATATTTTACCCACATTAGACTTAGGCAGCTCATTTCTGAATTCCACCCATTTAGGGACTTTATAACCCGTTAAATGACCTCGGCAATGCTCAATAATGTCTTCAGGCGTCAGGGCTTCATCATTTTTAACCACAAACACTTTAACCGCTTCACCAGAAGTGTCATGGGGAACGCCTACTGCAGCAACTTCAACCACATTGGAATGCATAGCCACCACATCTTCAATTTCATTAGGAAAAACATTAAAGCCAGACACTAAAATCATGTCTTTTTTACGATCGACAATATAAAAAAAGCCTTCTTCATCCATGTAACCAATATCGCCTGTGGCTAAATAACCGGTTTCATCTATCACCTTTTGCGTTTCTTCGGGCCGTTGCCAATAGCCTTTCATCACTTGTGGCCCTTTAGCGAAAATTTCACCCACTTCGCCTTGAGGTAATAGACTGCCATCATCGCTGCGGATCTGCACATCAGTCATGGCCACAGGAAAACCAATAGAGCTATTGTAACCCTCTAAATTATAGGGACAACAAGTCACTAGAGGTGACGCTTCCGTTAACCCATAGCCTTCGAGCAAACGCGTGTGTGTGATATTTTGCCACTTCTCGGCCACGGCACGTTGTACTGCCATACCGCCACCAATAGAGAGCTTTAAAGTCGAAAAGTCTAAGTCAGAAAAATCCTTTGAGTTAACTAGCGCATTAAATAATGTATTGACGCCAGTTAGCGCTGTGATCGAGTATTTTTTTAATTCACTAATAAAAGCCGGAAGATCCCTTGGATTCGTGATCAATAAATTATTCGCACCTTTATGTATAAACAGCAGGCAATTCACTGTCAGTGCAAAAATATGATAAAGGGGTAAGGCCGTCACCACAAATTCTTCACCGTCATTTAATAAAGGAGAATAAGCCGTATCGGCTTGTAAAACATTACTCACCACATTGCCATGGGTCAACATGGCCCCTTTAGATACGCCCGTTGTTCCACCCGTATACTGCAAAAAGGCAAGATCTGAGGCATCAAAATGCGGTTTTACATATTGCATTCTACGGCCTTTCGATAAAGATTGACGCATCGAAATAGCATGAGGTAAATGGTATTTCGGCACCATTTTTTTCACATACTTGACCACGAAGTTAACTAATGTCCGCTTTGGTGCACTCAGCAAATCACCGAGCCCCGTTAATATCACACTTTCAATTTGAGTCTTTTTCACCACTTTATCTAAGGTGTGTGCAAAATTCGAAACAACAACAATCGCTTTCGCGCCAGAATCATTTAACTGATGTTGTAATTCACGTGGGGTGTACAAAGGGTTGACATTCACAACAACCATGCCAGCTCTTAATATGCCAAATAAAGCAATGGGATATTGCAATAAATTAGGCATCATAATTGCAACTCTGTCACCTTTTTTTAATTTTAATTCATTTTGCAAATAGGCAGCAAAAGCACGGCTACGTTCTTCTAATTTACGATAGGTTAAACTGGCTCCCATATTAATAAAAGCTGCTTGATCTGAATATTTAGCCACTGAGCTTTCAAACAAGTCAACCAGTGACGCATATTCATTCAGGTTTATTTCGGCAGGTACATCATCAGGTAAATTATTAATCCAAGGCTGATCCAAAACTCTCTCCTCATGCCTTCAATGTGATGAAAGCAGTACAACAAAAGCCTATTCATCAAATGCATGACACACCTTGATAACAGGCTTAATGTTTGCGTTTCTATTGCCAGTGATAAAAATCATACAAGCGTTTTATTTTTTGAACATCATCACATAAATGAAACAAAAAACCTAGTCAAAATTTACATATACGTCAGTGAAATAAAACCGCGAGTTTCAAAACAGCTCAAAGACTCGGTTTAAAAGCCCTATTATTAAGTAAGCGCCTTTGAACTAATGAAATACAGACAGTCCCGCCATTATCCTCCATGGCAGTCGTTGATGATTGAAATTAATAATGAGAATTAAAATCTCGTTCACCTTCATCCATATGATGTTTAAGGATAAAAAGTATCGTATTCGAATGTATGTAAATGAACGACCATGAGTCGTATATCGAAAACAGTTAAGGCTTCATAAAATCCGTGATCGCACTTGCAACTTCAGCCGCATTACCCATATGAAGATGATGATCCCCTTTTAACTGCCTGGTCGATAATTGTTTAAACCATTTTTTTGCCTGTGGCAGTGCAGTTTGCAATGTTGAATAGCCCTCCTGCCCTGTGATCAATAAAGTTTGACAGCTATGATCTTGCATCAAGGCATCCACTTGTTCAAAACTTAAACGTGTGGGTGAATCTAATCTCAATCGAGGATCACTGCGCCAACTCACTCCAGTTCCTTTTTGAACCATATTGCGCTGAGTCAACAATTCGCACCAAGGCCAATCAAGCCCTGTTAATTTATGCCTCGCATTCACTGCAATCTTCACATTATCGTAAACGCTGGGGGCTTTTTCCTTGTTAGTAAGGTATGTTTGATAATCTTTAAAGCTTTTATTTAATCTGGCTTTATTCTTTTTGGCCGATTCAAAAATAGGCGCCAAGGCTTCGATTAAAATGAGTTTTTTCGCTTTTTCAGGAAAAGCGGCAGTAAAAGCGGCCGCAACAATCCCCCCTAATGAATGGCCCACAATGGCAGCAGGTGCTTTTCTATCTGTAAGGAAAGTCATTAATACATCTAAATCATAAATATAATCGACCCAATGCAAAGGGTAATGACCTGGGTGATGATCGGAATGTCCATGGCCTGGCCAATCGATGGCCAACACTTGAAAATCCTTCAAATGCCCCGCAAGGGGCTCAAAACTATTGGCATTGTCTAACCAACCATGCAAAGCCAACAATAAAGGTTTATCGTCTCGTCCCCATAACCTAGCAGACAAATTCAGATGAGGTAATTGAATTTGAACCTCTTCATGCTCAATATTTAAAACGGCGCTCATATTACCCCTTACGTAATCTCTTAACTTAAGTCACTTCAAGATACAGATATAAACACATCTAGCTAAAAATAAAGAGCATAAAATCGCCATGCTTCTTGACTCAATCATACTCTTTATTCAATCTTCAATGTCTTGCAGCAAGATTAAAACCTATTTCCATTAACGACCAGTAAATTATTACTTAACGATTCGGCTTGATAAACTTTAACGTCATTCTATCACTCTCACCAATATCCAAATAGGCTTGTTTATTCTTATCCCCCCCTTTTAACGATGGCGGTAAACTCCAAACACCATGAGGATAATCTTTCGTATCGGTTAAATTCGCATTAACTTCAGAGCTGGCCACTAAGGTAAAGCCCACTTTTTTTGCTAAAGCAATCACTTCATCTTGCTCCATATAACCACTTGTGGCTAACATCCCCTCTTTACCTCTATGCTCAACAACCCCAAAGGTACCACCGGGTTTTAATACTTTAAAAGCCGATTGAAACACAGGCAATAAATAATCTTTTACGGCCCAATTATGCAAATTTCTAAAAGTGAGTACGACATCTGCACTATTGTTTGGTCCAAGTGAATAATGCGTTGGTGGATCAAAGGTCACCACCTCAGCCTGAGAAGTCTGAGTTTTACTGTTTTTCAGCCATATTTTAAATTTTTTTGCCGATGTCGCACGATAACCCTTTTGCTTTGCGGCATCACTGGGATGACTGTCAAAAATAGCCCCGATATATTGCCCTTTTTTGTTCAAATAAGGCGCTAGTATTTCAGCATACCAGCCGCCTCCGGGCCACAATTCAACCACAGTATCAGTGGGTTTCACGCCAAAAAACACTAAGGTCTCAAAAGGGTGCCGATAAACATCCCGTGCCACATTACTGGGGGTTCTAAAATCACTTTTTACCGCCGCTAGTAGCTGATCATTAGCACTTACTTGATCACTGCTACTCATCGCCGAAAAGCTCAAACCTGCGGCAAATAAGCCCCCACTGACAAGTAATAGTCGAGGCCAGCGCTTTAGCTGTAATACTCGCTTCATAGTGATCAGTGATGAATAAAACCATTGAGGATTAAAAACAGTATTTAAAGACATATTCTTTCTTCCATGACGTTCAATAAACAATCAAAGTAACAGCCACCCAATGAAAAACCAAGTTTTTCTCACCTATCAATTTAAATCACAGTATCAAGAAGATGGTTTAGCATCACAGACTCGACGCCAACTTAAAAACAGCATCCAACCACTCAATAACAACCAAATCGCCACCCAAATCCAAGCGGGGATCCAAGTTTGTGACGCTAACATTGCCGCATCCCCCCTGCCTCCAATCCCTAATAAATAAGTTGGGCTTGCAAAGGCATTGAGCATGATCATTAAGGCCATGATCCTAAGCCAAGTATTAAAAAAGGCTTTCCCCTTAAGTTTCAATGGTAATAAAAACAAACCCGCCAGCACTAACAAGATCACTATGGTGAGGAGATCCCGCCCCCACAATGCAATAGTCAATAACACTCCCACTCCTAGCAGCCCATAACTGACCCGTATGCCTCGAGAAGACGTGGCTAGAATAAATAACAGAAATCCCCAAAGTGCAGCGCCAAAATAACCGCTAAAACCTATGGCAACCGGCCAGCCTCCTTGGCTAAAACATAGACCAGCGCCATTAGGGAACAGTTGAATATGACTCACTGACCCACCTGTCATTAGCGTTGCCAATCCGTGAGAAAGTTCATGAAAATAACTCTCTAGCCATTTAAACGGAATTTGAATAAAAGGTAAACGCGTCACGATGAACGCAACAAACAACTCGATAAAAAAACGCCCTTTGGTGGGAATTTTAGATTGGCGCATTATGATGTCCTATTGATAATGGCTTGGATATAAGCTAGATATAAGCTAGGTATAAGCCCTCCATATTATCTATCCATTAGTGATACAGCAATAAAAAGCCCACTGAGTATTTTAAAGACTCAGTGGGCGACATTTAATGATATTCGACTTTAAGATTTACTCACATAAACGTTATGATTAGTATTGAGCCGTTCTTATCAAAGCGTCACATGAAAGGTGATACTCACTTCACCATCCCCCGTCGTTGGCACTATATCTTCCGCTAAAGGCTGGTAAGCATCACTTGCAATAGTGGCTGGTGCAGAATAACTCCCCGCACCGCCCGCACCAGCTACATAACTCGTATCGTAAGCAAAAGGATAGGATTCGAGGTAATAATCAATATCATCATCTAACTCCTCAGGTGAAGAAGGAATATATTCATACACATCTTCCTCATAGTAAAGCTGACTGCCACCACCACCACCATAGCCTCCACCGCCAATTGCCCCGTAAAATTGCCCCGCCATATCATAGCGATAATAATCCTGACAACTAAATTGACTCAAATGATCTGAGGTAGCCTTTAAACCATGTCCTCCCTGTCCTGCTGCTTCATCAAAATACGGAGTACCCGTTACCCAGCTCACTTGTCCTTCAGCTTCAAAACAATCATCAGTATAAACACCATCAATATAATCAATTAGCCAACCTGTGTTCCCCCCCCAGCCAGTGTTACCTGTCGATAAGCTATTGACTATACCATCTTGTGCGGTTCCCCCTGTGCCACCCGCTCCCTGACCATCACTGTTACCGCCTTGTCCTTGATATCCCTCTAACGATGAGTAACCATCTTCTCCCGTCGCTATGCCAGCAACATCATAACTCGCTATCGCAATCCCTCCGGCGCCCCCACTACCACCATAATGATAATCTGTATCATCATAACCATAAGTGAGTCCCGCTCCTCCACCACCACCAGCTACTAACAAGGCGTTAGTGCTACTCAATGGGTTAACTTCACTTAACTCAGACGTCGTCACTAACGTGGCTTGCCCTCCCCATCCTGAATAAGGCCCCTCAGACCCGATATAATAATAAAGTGTATCGCTATCAAGATCATTTAGGCTTAATTGAGTCTGCGCATAGCCTCGTGCACCCGCCATACTCGACTGCGTATAATCTAGACTGAGATCTATCTCTTCCCCCTGACCTGCCCCACCGTAAGCACTTATCCACGCGGGGGTATCACCATCAATAATTCCACTCCCCTCAATAAAATAATCCGTTAAACTCACTCCCGCAGCAACATTGGCATCAAAGAGTAATCTATCTATCTCTACCTTATATATTGCATCGCCATTTTTATCCTCAATAGGAAACTCACAGGTCACTAAATAATCTGTCTCGACATTTAATAGCGTTTTATAGCAGTTAAGATTTGGTGAAAAGCTCTCAGACAAATCAAAGGTGATCTTTACCTCACCATCATTAATATCATGCGACTCATATGCCTGGGGCTGATTGCTGGCGGTAATCAAATTACCATGCCCTAAACTGCCACCGCCGCCACCGCCAAAAAAACCCGCATTTTCACTAGAACTATCACTTCCTCTTCCGGCTCCGCCGCCACCATAACCACCACCACCGCCACCTCCGCTATATTTCTTATTCCCCATCCCCCCAGAACCATCTGCTTCAGAGACAAGCACAGGTGAATCTGCAAGCCAGCCTGTCTGTTCATAACTCGTTCCCTGATAAACCATACCTCCACCTTTCCCGCCAAAACCATCGCTTCCACTTCGTGATTCGACAGAACTGCCTCCCATGCCTCCCAGCCCTTCCCCTTCAGAACTTCCACCTAAACCATTATAAGAATCATAATAACCATTCCCACCATCATTCCCTTGAGCGTACACACTCACACCTTCAACGGGCAATACCACGCCACCATCCCCACCATCATGCTGATGCCCTGTCACGTAACCAGTACCACTCCCGCCTCCGCCGCCAGCAATCAACAACACCCTGTCCTTAATACTGCTATCAGCATTGATTTCAGACAAATTCGCTTGTAATGCCACAATAGAACTGGCTCCCCCAGTCCCTGACGATGACGACGAGATGTGTATATGGATGCCAGCCTCACCTACAAAGTAGTGAAGCTCTGTCTGCTGAAATGCCTGTGCAAAGGTATAAAGCGTCGCAGAGAAAAAGCCATAGCCCCCATAACCACCACGGCCATCAAAATCATTATATGAACTTTTCCCGCCATTCCCTCCCCAGCTGGAAACCCAAAATGGCGTATCATAATCCGCCCTAGGGTCAAACTCTTGGATCATGGGCAATATCAATGATTCAATATCAACATGGCTTTGAGTAGCAGGAAAAGTACATTCCACCAGATCTGTATCTGTGTCTTTGAATTCACATATATCCTCAAAACCCGTCTCCGCCTGCAGCCGATTACCCAGCATAGACAAGATAATGGCACTGAATAAAAAGCTATATTGAAAACAAGGATGAGTGATACTGTGATTTGATTTTTTCTGATTAAGTCTCATTTTGATACTCCCCTTGACTAAATATAAAACGAGTCTTTCAAATTAAAAAAGGCGCATCTAGAAGATGAACTTTTATTTATAGTAGTGAATTAAAAAATTAAGACCTGTTTCTGAATGACCATTTACACCAAATTATATTTATCAACATTAATTGACAATGTTAAATTTAAAAAGTGGAATATATCATAATGAATCTATTGTAAAATTAATTATGCCTACTATGAAGACAAAAAGAGAAGAGTATTATTATATAAAATACAATAAGATATAAAATTATGTCGTAATGAACAATTTGACATGAAATATTACATATTTAACATTATTGAAGAGTATATTAACGACCTATTCAGCCAACATAAAGGTTAACTGAATATCAAATATAGAAAATGTAATTTAAATAAAAATACCAATATAAAATAATAAAAATTTTACAGCTAAACATTAACTATATTTAAAAAACGCCCGCAGGCGTATTTATGATATAACGGTGATCCCTTTCAAGTGAATGCAATGCTAAAGTGAAATGCTCGAGAAACTCACTTTATACGGGTTTCAACACGCTTTATGCGACTTAGCTGCTTTCGATATACGACTTCATGGTCGTTCATTCACATCCATGTGAGCACGGCATTTGTTCATCCGTAAACATCAGATCAGGGATGTAGAGCCACGTTTGAACCCAAGCCGAGCATCACTATTAGCTTCAATTCGCTTCAATCATATGCGACCGCCATGGATGGCGGGACTGGCTGTTAATGCATGAAGCAATTAACGACTATGCCTACAGCATGTTGAACTCCCGCTGAAAGATCACTTATATAATAGAATTGGTATTATTCTCTTCCTGGCAGTTTTTTCCAAGTAACAGTATCACGCAGATAAACTGGCGCTAATTCATCAACACTGGTGGCGTCACCTTGCTGATATCCCATTTGTGCTAATGCTAGCATAGCGCTGGCCTTAGGGAATTTAGCTTGTTCGCATAGACTCATCTTATCGGTTAAGCTTAGCAGCTCAGGATACGCATCAAAACCTGTGCCAGCACAGTAAATACTGACCGCTGCATCCAATTGCATTGTCACTTCTTCAGGGCGGCTCACTCTCTCTTCCCCCACTAAAGTCGCCATGCCATTAACGTCAATAAACTGTCCCCAGTAAACCTCTCCCATACGAGCATCAATGGCACAGAGGACTTGCTTAGCCCCTTCTTCTGTAATGGCGATTTGCGCCATCGCAGCAAGTGTTGATATGCCAATCACAGGCACATTCAAGCCTAATGCCAAACCTTGAGTCATACTCGTGCAAATACGAATACCTGTAAAACTCCCTGGGCCTCGGCCATAGGCGATTAACTCAATGTCCTTTAATGACACTTGTGCTTGCTTTAATACACTGTCGACCATAGGTAATAGCCGCTGACTATGCTCACGAGGTGCATCCACTTGCTGTTGGTAGGTGCTACCATCAGTCATGAGCGCCACAGAGCAAGACTCAGTACTAGTATCCAGTGCTAATATCGTTAATGAGGTTTCTTTTTGAACGTCTTGTGTCATTTATGGGTAACCGCAACAAATAATAATTCGCCGCTAGTATACCCGCTAGTATCAATGAGGTTAAGTCTGGCTCATTTAAAATTTATCAACCACACGATGATAGGTACCATCCTAAATTCCACAGCAATGTTCACATCAAACATTAACATTCAATCAGAACACCATACTCAATATTGCATTAACAGGTGAGTCATGGTAAAAAAACAACAGTTAAGTTATTCGATTTCATTGAGAAAAGCCATTTTTTGTCATAATAATCAATGACATTAAATAGACACTGGCTTTATCTAATAAGTATACGGTCATTAATTTACGTCATTTTCATTAAATTGATAAACGGATGTTATAACAAAAGAATCCATAAAAGAAATTAAGTAACAAAACGGCAATCATGTTCGCAACCTTGATTAAATCCGTTATCTTAAGTACTAAACCGTGAAACCAAGAGAAGAATATGCAACGAAATCATTTAGTCGCCGATGTCGGTGGCACCAATATTCGTATCGCGCTCGCTGATCAAAGTAAGATTAATCACATTCAAACCTTTAAATGTGCCGAATTCTCCTCTTTAGAAGCAGCTATTAATCATTATATTACAAACAATCAGTTCATTATTGATAAAGCTTGCATCTGTATTGCGGGCCCTGTTAACGATAATGACGATGTCAAAATGACTAATCTGGACTGGCGCTTTTCAGCTCACTCTATCGAAGAGCATTGCAACATCAATACTGTCCATCTCATTAATGATTATCATGCCATCGCCATGTCTTTACCTTATTTAAAGCCCTCGCAGCTCATCAAGATGAGTCAAGCAAAAGGCCAAGACAGCGCCCCTAAAATGGTTTGTGGCCCAGGAACGGGATTAGGCATTGCTCAACTGGTTCCCATTGGTGAACACTATCACTGTATCAGTGGTGAAGGCGGCCATATTGCTTTTGCACCGTCCACGGAACAACAAATACAAGTGCTGAGCTATCTGTTTAGTCAACATGAGCGTGTATCCATCGAAAGATTATTATCCGGTCAAGGGATAGTCAATATCTATCATGCCTTGGCCGCTCAAGCAAAACACTCCCCGCTTTATCACGATGCAAAAGACATAACAGAAGGCTTCATTCAAAAAAGCGATCCTTTATGTGTTGAAAGCATAGAACTTTTCCTCGACATTTTGGCACAATTTTTAGGCGATCTTGTACTAATGAATGGTGCATTTGGTGGTGTGTATATTGCTGGAGGCATTATGCCTCGTCTTATTAAGCACATAGATTTTGACAAATTTAATCAATGTTATACTCATAAAGGTCGATTCAAAAGCTATGTCAGCCAAGCGCCTTTATATCTCATCACTGAACCCCAACCCGGACTCATTGGCGCTGAAGCCTATTTAAATCAATCCACCCCTTAACCCTGCTAGCCCTAGAGTCAGCCTCAAATGCTGACTCCACTCCATTTATTTTTAATGAAAACATAGCCCGTGGGCTAAAGTTAACTCAACTGCCTCAATCACTCATTGCTATTCAACTTAAATTCACAAACCTAAAATAACCCTGAAAATGTAAAAAGTCGCAATCATCAACTAATATATTGAATAAATGATGACAAGTTAAGCGGCGCCAAAGCAACATGATAAACATTAAACATTTACAAGGTCATAATGTCGACATCTCACCTACTGAGTTTCAGCACTTTAGCTCCAAACTAGACTCACAGATATTATTTGAAGGCTGCGAAGAATATGAGCAATCGAGACAAATTTTTAATCACATTTTCAACCGTAAACCTGCCTTCATTATAAAACCGACAGGAACGGCAGACGTTCAAGCCACTGTTCAATTCGCCATGAAGCATCAATTAGTGATCTCCATTAAAAGTGGGGGACATAATGTCGCCGGCCATGCCAGCTGTGAAGGCGGTATTCTTATGGATTTATCCTTAATGCAAGGTATTCATGTGGATACAAACACTCAACAAGTGAGAGTGGAAGCTGGCGCCTTATTGCATAAATTAGATCATGAAACTCAAGCGGTTGGTTTAGCTGTACCTGTCGGTGTGGTATCAGTAACCGGTGTCGCAGGTTTAACCTTAGGTGGTGGCTTTGGCTGGCTAACGGGCAAGCATGGTTTATCCATTGACAATCTCATCTCAGCACAAATTATCACCAGTGACGGTAAAATTAGGGACATTTCAAAAAACAAGCATGCCGATTTATTTTGGGCCATCAAAGGGGGAAGTGGCAATTTTGGCATTATCACTTCTTTTTTATTTCAAGCCCACCCCGTCGGCCCCGACGTGCTCTTTTGCAGTCCAATGTACGCCATTGATAAAGCAGAAAGCGTTTTATTGCAATGGCAGAATTTTATGGAAAATGCCAGCCGAGATTTTACCTCCGTCGCTTTTATTTATCGTGTCCCCGTTAGCACTCGTTTTCCTAAGCACTTACATAATCAAGATGTGGTCATGCTCGCAGGCGTCCATCTTGGTAAACATAAAGAAGCACACAAACACACTCAAGCTCTTTGTTCTTTTGATGGTCTACTTCACGATGCTACCTCTATCATGCCTTTTGAACAAGTACAGCAATGGTTTGAAAATTGGAATAATGATGACTTACAGCCGCAACGCTTTTATTTCAAATCAATATACACAGATCAATTAGACAAACCTATTTTAAAAGAATTTATTGACGGCTTTCGGTTAAGACCTCTTTCCACCTGCAAGGGAAATGTATCATTTGTTATTCAATGCCTCAGAGGCGCATTTAAAGAAGTGCCCGAGGAGGACACCGCATTTGGCTCAAGAAAACCCCACTTTATGTTAGAATCCAATTTAGCTTGGATTGAAGATCACTTTGATGACGCTAACATCGCTTGGGGCCGAGCACTATGGAATAGGCTCTCCGCTTATTCAAATGAAAGCCGTATTTATATCAATCATTCAGGCGTTGAAGAAGATCATCTTGATCGGCTAGCTTCTGTATTTGGAAAAAACTACGATAAACTCAGACAAATAAAAAAGAAGTACGACCCAATGAATTTATTCCGCCACAACGCCAACATACCGCCCGCAGACTAAAAATACAAAATGAGATATCAATTAAGCTCATCATTCATATCAGGATCATAAACTCTGATAATTAACAGTACCTATTCTTCACTTAGAATAAAAATAGTAATACCAATTCCATTATATAGATGATCAATTCAGAGCTTCTCAGGCTTTTCAATTCAAGGCGCATTTATGCTGTAATGGTGATCCCTTTCAAATGAATGCAACGCTGAAGTGGAATGTCTGAGAAGCTCACTTTGTGCGGGTTTCAACATACTTTATGCTACGTTAGATGCTTTCGATATAGAATGACTATTAGCTTCAATCATCTGCCTTGCCTACAGCATGTTGAATTCCCGCTGAAAGATCACTTATATAATAGAATTGGTATAAGCCTCCTATATTTTTCATTAGAAAAGAACACGTCAAAAAGAAAAATTTAACTATACTCAACAGCATGAAAGTTGCTCTCATTTTATCTTTGTCCATAAAAGCGATTTAATCATGCCCAAAAAAATAGCCAATTCAATTAAACTTCAACTTCAATTTGCCACCAGCGCCATTATCATCTTATTTATTATTTTCGCCTATTTTAACCATCAAATTATCGAAACTGAAAATAGTGTCTTATCTCTTGAAATGAATGTCTCCAATTCATCTAATCGCTTATTAATGATGAGGCGACATGAAAAAGATTTTATCGCTAGAATGGATAAACAATACATAGTATTATTACAAGAACAAGGAGAACAATTAAAACAAGATATCATCCAAATCGAAAATTTGCTCAATGCCAATAATATCAACCTTGATTATGACAGCGGCAGTATGATCAACAGTATCGACACTTATTTAAGCACCGTGAATGAATTATCTTTGGTCTTATTAACGATCAATGGCGCAAACAATGATGGATTGAAACATCAACTGCAACTGGCACTCATGGCCCTTGAAAAAGACATTATCAATACAAAAGACCAGCATATACAACTCACTTTTTGGCAAGTACAGCAAGATATTTATCATTATTTTATTTTACATGAAGCTCAATACCAACAAAATTTTACCCAAGACATTGCACAATTAACGTCGCTATTATCCTCTCAGCCCAATAATGAAGCACTAAACAATGAACTCCAAACCTTCACTACACTATTGCTGCAAGTAGAAGAATTGAAACAGACTGTCGGGATCAATCAGCATTTGGGATTACAAGGGTTACTTAGACGCAGTATTCATGCTGTCGAAAACCAACTCAATATTCTTAACATTGAAATTCCATTGGCCCTGACTAATAAACTCGACAACTTAGAAAATCTCAATCGTTTACTGATTTTATTGCTCTTTATTTCACTCATTTCTGTTTTATTTTATCTTACCCGTTCATTAACTAAAATTGAAAATGATTTAAAACGACTCAATATACAAGCGCAAACATCAAATAAAGCCAAAAGTGCCTTTTTAGCCAATATGTCTCACGAAATTCGCACCCCCTTAAATGGTATTATCGGCATGTCAGGTATTTTAGCTGAAACCAGACTCACTCCCACTCAGCAAGAACATCTTGATACCATAGAAACATCTTCACAAACATTATTAATGCTTATCAATGATGTACTGGACTTATCCAAAATTGAATCCGGTAATTTAGAAATCACCGCCAGTGAAACCAATATTCGTGAAGTCGCTTATGATACACTCGCCATCATAGTCTCTAAAGCTATCGAAAAATCCATCAATTTAGACGTCAACATTGACGATAATGTCCCTTTTAATGTGCAACTTGATGAACATAGGTTACGTCAGATATTAATGAACCTGATGTCTAATGCGATCAAATTTACCCATTCTGGCACCATTACCATTCATATTCATTTGAGCGACAAGCAACAAAATCAATTACGACTCTACTTTGCCGTGACCGATACAGGAACCGGCATAGAGAAAGACAAGCAAATCAGTATTTTTTCTCCATTTACTCAAGAAGATAGCTCTATTACGCGCCAATTTGGCGGTACGGGATTAGGACTCAGTATTAGCTCACAACTGGTTGAGCTAATGGGTGGAAAATTGGAGGTCGATTCAAAAAAAGGCCAAGGGAGCACTTTCTTTTTCACTCTTGATGCCAGGCTTATCGATGAGCAAGCTTTCACTGCCACTCAAGTTCTCAAAGACGCCGCTATTACGCTTATTAGCCATGATGCAGAACTTAGCGAAACATTAAGCAATAGGCTTAGCTACTATGGCATCACAGTCAAACAATGTTTAGCTAATATTGGCGATATTCAAACCTTAACCGCAAACCATATTGTTATTTATCATTATCAAGGAGAAGATCCTAAGGATTTTTTCCGTAAATTGAACACCTTTCAAGAGCAACACCCATCAATACCTTTTATTGTGTGTCAGCACATTCTCACCCCCAATATTGACTTTAAGGATAAGATCGATGGCATTATCAAATACCCACTACTTGGGACTCGCCTTATCAATACCTTAGTCAATGGAATAAAATATTGTCACCTTCGCGAGAATAAAACCGCACAAGCATTAATGAATACGGCACCAAAAACGGATAATAACAATGCAACCGCAGACAAAACACAGAAATTCATTCTTATTGTCGAAGATAATTTGGTCAACCAAAAAGTCGTGTCTTTATTTTTGTCCAAAGAAAATTACCGTTATGAAATAGCCAATAATGGATTAGAAGCACTGGAAAAAATCAAACAAGGCCTCCCTTTTGATTTAATTCTCATGGACTGCATGATGCCAGAAATGGATGGATTTACCGCGACTAAGGCCATTCGGCAATACGAACAAGAAAGCCATCTTCCCCCCTTGCCCATAGTGGCACTGACCGCCAGTATTTTAGATCAAGATATCAAAATGTGCACTGACGTAGGCATGGATGACTATCTCTCAAAACCCATTCAAAAAGCCAAACTCTTTGACATGATTAACAAGCACATTACATATTCGTAATCACTCAATGTCATTTTGGACGCTTTTCTTCGAAGAATAATCAGGTTTGACAGAAATAATTCAGCCCATAATCCTGCGGTTTTAAGGGCTTTTTTAATTTTAATTGGCCTTATTTAACTTAAATTGATAAAAATCGATAAAAAAATTCAGAAAGTATTGCTATACTTGCGCGGAATTTTAGAACGTAACTCCAATAGAGTAAAAAAATGACTGATTTATCAAAGTACAGAAACATTGGTATCTTCGCTCACGTTGACGCGGGTAAGACCACTACAACCGAGCGTATCCTAAAGCTAACCGGTAAAATCCATAAAATCGGTGAAGTTCATGACGGTGAATCTACAACTGACTTCATGGAACAGGAAGCTGAGCGTGGTATTACCATTCAGTCTGCTGCTGTAAGTTGTTTTTGGAACGATCACCGTTTTAACGTTATTGACACCCCAGGTCACGTTGACTTCACCGTTGAAGTTTATCGTTCTCTTAAAGTATTAGATGGTGGTGTCGGTGTATTCTGTGGTAGTGGCGGTGTAGAGCCTCAATCAGAAACTAACTGGCGTTATGCGAACGAATCAGAAGTTGCTCGTATCATCTTCGTAAACAAGTTAGACCGTATGGGTGCTGACTTCTTACGCGTAGTTAAGCAAACTAAAGACGTACTAGCAGCTAACCCACTCGTTATGGTACTTCCTATCGGTATCGAAGATGAGTTCAAAGGGGTTGTTGACCTGCTGACTCGTAAAGCTTGGGTATGGGATGAAACAGGACAAGCTGAAAACTACAAGATCGAAGATGTTCCAGCTGACATGGTTGACATGGTTGAAGAATACCGTGAAATGCTAATCGAAACGGCTGTTGAGCAAGACGACGACCTAATGGAAGCTTACATGGAAGGTGAAGAGCCTTCTATGGAAGACATCAAGCGTTGTATCCGTAAAGGTACACGTACCATGGACTTCTTCCCAACTTACTGTGGTAGTGCTTTCAAAAACAAAGGTATGCAGTTACTGCTTGATGCTGTTGTTGATTACCTACCTTCACCAACAGAAGTTGATCCACAGCCTCTTACCGATGAAGAAGGTAATGAGACTGGCGAGCACGCTATTGTTGACGCAGATGCGCCACTTAAAGCCCTTGCCTTTAAGATCATGGATGACCGCTTCGGTGCGTTAACCTTCGTCCGTATCTATTCTGGCCGCATCAAAAAAGGTGATACCATCCTTAACAGCGCCACAGGAAAAACTGAGCGTGTTGGCCGCATGGTTGAGATGCAAGCCGATGAGCGTAATGAATTAGATTCTGCTCAAGCCGGTGACATTATCGCTATCGTGGGTATGAAGAATGTTCAAACAGGTCACACTTTATGTGATGTTAAGCATCCTTGTACTCTAGAAGCTATGGTCTTCCCAGAGCCTGTGATCTCTATCGCTGTTGCACCAAAAGACAAAGGTGGCAGTGAAAAAATGGGTATCGCTATCGGTAAGATGATCGCAGAAGATCCTTCTTTCCGCGTTGAAACCGACGAAGATTCAGGTGAAACCATCCTTAAAGGTATGGGTGAACTTCACTTAGACATTAAAGTTGACATTCTTAAGCGTACTTATGGTGTTGATCTTATTGTGGGTGAGCCTCAAGTTGCTTACCGTGAAACCATCACTAAAGTTATCGAAGACAGCTACACCCATAAGAAGCAATCTGGTGGTTCGGGTCAATTTGGTAAGATTGACTATGTTATCCGTCCTGGTGAGCAAAACTCTGGTTTCACTTTCAGCTCTTCAGTTGTGGGTGGTAACGTACCAAAAGAATTCTGGCCTGCAGTTGAGAAAGGCTTTGAGTCAATGATGCAAACGGGTACAGTTGCTGGATTCCCAGTACTTGACGTTGAATTAGAACTGACTGATGGTGCTTTCCACGCAGTAGATTCATCGGCTATCGCGTTTGAAATCGCTGCTAAAGGCGCTTTCCGTCAATCTATGCCTAAAGCCGGTGCTCAACTGCTTGAACCTATCATGAACGTAGATGTTTTCAGCCCAGAAGACAACGTAGGTGATGTGATTGGTGATCTTAACCGTCGTCGCGGTATGATCAAAGATCAAATGGCTGGCGTAACAGGCGTGCGTATTAAAGCTGACGTACCATTATCAGAAATGTTTGGTTACATTGGTTCACTGCGTACCATGACATCGGGCCGTGGTCAATTCTCTATGGAATTTGCTCACTACGCACCATGTCCTAACAGCGTTGCTGAAAAAGTGATTGCTGAAGTGAAAGAAAGAAACGAGAAGAAGTAATATCGCTTTCCTTCTTTAATCAAATGAAACCCCATAAATCATTTTATGGGGTTTTTTTATTCACTCTCTCATTGCCCTCCCTTCAACCCATTGCTTCTATTATTTCCTCAATAAACACAATAACATTACATAAAGTAAGCTTAAATCGCGGCTTTTATCTCATATAAAAAAAAATAACCTATAATTATTATTCAATTGAGAGGATATAGATAAATCAAAGGTTTCAGTTTTTTACTGGTACACATATAATGGTTTCAA
Source organism: uncultured Shewanella sp. (assembly GCF_947495455.1). Lineage (GTDB taxonomy): Bacteria > Pseudomonadota > Gammaproteobacteria > Enterobacterales > Shewanellaceae > Shewanella. The sequence goes on from NZ_CANLZC010000069.1 coordinate 21,083, forward strand.
CGGCCACAAATGAACCATTAACATTTATGCTAATCGTTCTGCAAATAAGAGATGCATCATGACTGATGGAAATCAAGCGCTAAAAAAAGCAGGGTTGAAAGTCACCCTTCCTCGAATAAAGATCTTAGAGCTCATGCAAGAGCCCGAAAACCAACACATCAGTGCTGAAGATCTTTATAAAAGACTATTAGATTTAGGTGAAGAAATTGGCCTAGCTACCGTATATCGTGTATTAAACCAGTTTGATGATGCGGGTATTGTGACACGTCACCATTTTGAAAGTGGTAAAGCCGTATTTGAACTTGCGACCCAACATCATCATGATCACCTCGTTTGTTTATCTTGTGGTAAAGTGATCGAATTTGCCGATGACATCATTGAACAACGCCAAGATGAAATTGCCGCACAATATAACATCAAGCTGACTAACCACAGTTTGTATTTATACGGTGTTTGCGCCGATGGCCAGTGTCACCACGAACCACAGTAAACAAAAATAAAAAAACCAGCTTATCGCTGGTTTTTTTATTAATAAGATCTCACTGCATTTTGTAACATCAATGATCAAAAAGACGGTGAAACACTTTTACGCGATAACCTAAATAATGATCGCGCTTAATTTCATGCATCTTAATTTTATGAAGCACTTTCTCATACGCTTTATTACCAGGTAAAACCAAAGCGATTAGCCCAGCTAAATGGTATTCTTGGCAAACATTCAATGCTGCAATAGCCGCTTCTGTCGCATAGCCTTGCCCCCAATACTCAGGCAAATAACGAAAAGCCAATTCGACTTCGTTGTAACGGCTAAGGTATTTAGGACCACAAAAACCAATAATACGCTTATCTTTCTTATGGATAACAGCCCAACGCCCGTAATCAAACTTAGCATAAGCGGGTAAAGCAATATTAATAATAACTTGTCGCGCCTCTTCGACTGACCTTAATGGCGAGCCAGGTAAATGACTTAAAATTTCAGGTATGCTATTCAATAAAAAAACGGCTTTGGCATCTTCAGGGGTAAATCGGCGAAGGTATAACCGATCTGTCTCTGTAACAACCATGCTATGCTCCCAAATTTTCTCTATTTTAACTATAGGTCATATCATTTAATTCGCTAAACTCAGTGAACTTAAACTCAAAAAAGACAATGAGACTAACCCCTATCTTGCTATAGTTACATCAATCACGTTCGCATTCTTTACATCTTGATAAAGGATCCTCCTATGACACCTATGCAAAAAGTTTACTGGTTCGTCGCCAGCCTAGGTAATCTATTAGCCTTAGCACTATGGCTTTATGTCAATGATCTCTCCTCACTTATCATCTTCGCTTTCACTTTGCTCTATACCATTATCGGCTTCTATGATTTACATTTTAGCCGACATAATTTAAATCGACTTTACCCCGCTGTCGCTTATATTCGTTATTTTCTTGAATCATTTCGTGTTGAAATTCAACAATATTTTATCGCTAATAATGAAGAAGAGCGGCCTTTTAGTCGTGAACAACGCTCCTTAGTCTATCAAAGAGCTAAAAATGTCAGGGACACTATTGCCTTTGGTACTCAGCGTGATTTAATTGAAGAAAACTACTTAAGTGCATGGCACTCTCTTAACCCTAAGGTGGTTGCCCCTGAAGCAAAACAAATCACCTTTGGCGGCGATGATTGTACCCAACCCTACCACGCTTCTTATCTCAATATTTCCGCTATGAGCTTTGGTGCACTAAGCCGTAACGCCATAGAAGCGCTCAATTTAGGCGCAAAAAAAGCCCATTGCTTTCATAACACAGGTGAAGGAGGTGTCAGCCCTTATCACTTAAAACATGGTGGCGATCTGGTTTGGCAAGTCGGCTCAGGTTTATTTGGTTGCCGAGACCGTGAAGGCCAGTTTGATGCTGACATGTTTAAGGCAATGGCAAATAAGCCTCAAATAAAAATGATTGAAATCAAACTTTCTCAAGGGGCAAAACCTGGGCATGGTGGCGTATTACCCGCGGCAAAAATCACAGATGAAATCGCCTCAATTAGGCATATTGCCAAAGGGCAAGACTGCGTATCGCCCGCCGTTAATCCAGAATGTACGACACCTATCGCATTATTAACCTTCGTTCAAAGATTACGTCAATTAAGTGGCGGAAAGCCCGTTGGTTTTAAGCTTTGTGTAGGGAATCCTGCAGAATTTTTATGTATCTGTAAAGCCATGTTAGAAACCAATATTCTACCCGACTTTATCACGGTTGATGGTGCTGAAGGTGGAACAGGTGCAGCGCCTTTAGAGTTTAGTAATCATTTAGGCATGACCTGCCTTGAAGGCATTTACTTTGTTCACAATGCGCTCATTGGAGTCGATCTTCGAAACAAAATTCGCATTATCGGCTCAGGAAAAACGGCATCAAGCTTCGATTTACTGACTAAAATAGCCTTAGGTGCCGATACAGTCAATGCTGCCAGAACCATGATGCTTGCCATTGGTTGCGTCCAGTCAAGACACTGTAACACTAACCTGTGTCCAACAGGTGTGGCCACACAAGATCCTGTTCGTAGCAAAGCCATAGATGTTAATTTAAAAAGTGAACGTGTTATGCATTTCCACAAAAACACCTTACATAACTTTTATGAGCTAGTTGGTGCCATGGGACTGGACGATCCAAGTCATCTTATGCCTCAAATGATCAAAAAACGCACCCCGTCAGGGCTCGCTATTTCTATGGGCAGCCTAGTGACACATTTAACCGCTCAAGCGTTGCTGCAAGATACTCATGATCTGGGTCCATGGCATCATTGGTGGAGCCAAGCCAAGAGCGATGAATTTGTCTCCGATGACTTATATATTTTAACGCCTCAGGAATTTACCTTCCACAGTGTCAGCAGCAGGAAATAAATGTTCATTGTCACACCTTATGCACTATGGCAATGAACAACGCCATTATTGCGGCTTTTTAAGCGGCAAATGACTTAATATCCGTGACACTTGAAGATACAGGATTCAGCTGATATCAATGTTCATTGCTCTTTTTTAAGTGTCAGCTGACTTAAATACTGCACCAATTGACTGAGCTGCTTTGGGCTTTGTGATGTCGAGTTCACTAGATACTGCCCATTGACGAGTAACGAAGGGACACCACGAATACCAGATAACTGTGTCTGAAGATCATAATTAGCAATGGCTAGACTGGCATCCGCCGAAGCTAATGCCGCTTTCACTTCATTAATTTCTAATCCTTGTTTAACAAAAAAATTAACCACATCCATCTCATTGTTAAAACTGCCTTCTTGTTCATGAATACGTTTAAAAATAGCGCTATGCACTTGACTAATAACCTTAAATTTTTCAGCCAAGTAATAAGCTTTTTGGCTCAAAATCCAAGTTTGTCGACCCGCTCCTACAGAAGTTCTGACAAAAATGATTTTTTCCCCTAATAAACGTGCCATGTCATCGAACCTCGCATCTTGACGATAACAATGGGGACAATTATAAGAAAAAAATTCACGTACTACGGGGAGGTGTTTTTCAGGAAACCCTGAAATATGAGTATAATCTTGCCCTTCAACATAATGTATCGAATCGGCATAACTCAATGACGTCATACAACACATTAAAAAGATGAATAATAATGACTGAGTGCTAACCGCTTTTTTCATGAATATTACCCTGTTTTATTTCAACAATCGTTCAGCATAGACATGGGATCACTAAACTGATACTCAAAACCAAGATCTTGAGTAATAAAACGACCATCGACCGTTTTTCCTGCAACCTCCACATCATTAAAAATAGGCTCAGCCAGATTCAAATGCATTGATGCCACCTGATAAAAACGAGCGCGAGTCGGATGCTTCAAGGCGCAAAGATTATAAACTGGCTGCACTTTTTCAGCAGAAAGAATATGAATCACTGCTCGTACACAATCCGTTAAATGCACTAAGTTGACAGGCGATTCACCACCGGCAATATTTTGTTTGCCAGATAAAAAACGCCCAGGATGACGCTTGGGCCCAACAAGTCCTGCAAAACGCAACACACAAGTCTGTGCTAGATCAGTAAACACTTGCTCAGCTTTCAACAGGTGTTCACTGGCTAATGAGTGCATTTTTGCATCGCTTTCTGTCACAATTTGATTTTGTGAAGGATAAACGCCAGTACTACTAATAAAAATAATACGCTGATAATGACAATCCGATACCCAAACTTTTAATTGGGTTAATCGTCTCAAATAAGCATCGGGATCATGTCTAAAACCAGGAGGCACATTCACCACCAAATAATCACTGTCTAACTGTGATTTGACACTTTCAGCCAATTCCACACAAGGGGTTTCACTATCATCTAAATCTAAGCAAAAACCGGATATTCTCTCTTGCGCTAATAACATGGCTTGGGCTTTTGAACGTTTAGAGCCCCTAACATCAAAACCTGCTTTCACGAGTGCCTTTGCTAGCGGCAAACCAAACCAACCACAACCCACTATACTTACCGATTTCATCATTGCCTCGTTTACCTTCATATTCCTTTTCCTTCCATCAGTTTATCAAGCTACATCTTAATAACTACCCTAAAAAGGGACATTTTAAGTGATCTGGCATTTTTTTAAGCACCCATTTCATTCCCCGCTACACTCAAGGCTTGTCGCCAAAAGCGCATTAGCGATAACAAAACGCTCCAGAATAATGTTACTAAACTCACTCCATTTAAAAAGGAATTCATATGACTGTACTTATCCGTAGCATCACCCTGTTATTACTCTTAGTCACCAGTTTTACTTATGCAGAACCCCATCAAAATACCTCAAAAACACAAATGCAAGCAGAGGCAAACTGGAGCGAATTGCAACATGTTTTTATCGACTTAGTGCTACAAGGAGAGTGGCTCTCAGAAATATCAGCACGGCAAAGTATAACCAATAGCATGACCGAAGTGGGGATCAGTTCCGTCGGCGTTAGCTGTTCATCCAGAGACGGAAGTAAAGACTGTTTTTGTCCCGCAGGTTGCTGGCGTAGTGAAACAGATTGCGGCTGCGACTAGGGCCTAATATAAGTGCAAATATAAAAACAAAAAATCATTAGCACATATTCTGTAACAATGAGTTTTTGCATTTAAACCTGAGCACTTCTAGGGTTAATAATAAAGACAGTAAAAGCTCGGGAGGCAGAATGTTGCAGTTAATGGTTTTGAGCCTATTGCTTTATTTTACCTTACTGATCCTACCCTTTAAAGTCGGTATTCTTAAGCCAAATCAGAGCACCTCTTATCAATATAAAGGCGTAGGTTATGCTATTGAAACAGATAGATTGATTACCTCATACGCATTTAAGGACAGCATTCGAAAAAACCTTAGAAACGTCTCTTTTACCAACTATGTCTACTATGAAGACACTAAGAATACGCTGCCGATCTCGACCAATGCTAGCAAGGACACTTACCTGTCAATCACTCAAGACAACCCATACAATAAACTCAGCACAAGTCTGCTTCAGCTCAGTCCTTAACATTGCCTATGCTTTTTCCTCATTCGACATCATGCTACACTCGTGGTTACTTTTACTTATTTTGATTGATGTCACTTTATGAAACAGTTGCTCGATTTTTTACCCTTAATTATTTTCTTTGCTTTTTATAAAATTTACGATATCTATGTTGCCAGTGGTGCACTGATTGTAGCCACCGCCCTGCAATTGATCGTCACTTATATGCTGTATAAAAAGCTTGAAAAAATGCATGTGATTACATTCGCTATGGTCGCGGTATTTGGCTCATTGACCTTGTTTTTTCATGATGATGCCTTCATTAAGTGGAAAGTGACTATTGTTTACGCATTATTCGCCATAGGATTAACTGTCAGCCAATTGATTAACAAACCTGTCCTTAAAAGTATGCTTGGCAAAGAATTGGTCGTAGCTGACAAAATATGGGCTCATATTACTTGGTATTGGGTATTATTTTTTATCATTTGTGGTCTACTCAATATTTATGTCGCATTTAGCCTACCTCAAGAGACTTGGGTTAATTTTAAAGTCTTTGGCTTAACCGCTCTGACATTGATCAATACGGTTGTTACTATTGTTTATCTTTATAAAAACATGTCTGAAGAACAACGTAAGGAATTAAAGTAATGTGGTACATGATTTCATCTCAAGATAATGACGATAGTTTAGAAAAAAGAAAGTCCGTTCGCGAAGCGCATCTAGCAAGGCTGCAACATTTAGCAAATGAAGGTCGGCTGCTCATCGCCGGACCTCATCCAGCCATTGATAGTGACAATCCAGGTGATGCCGGTTTTACGGGGTCATTAGTGGTCGCTGACTTTGACTCTCTTGATGATGCTCAAGAGTGGGCAAACCAAGACCCTTATATTACTGCTGGTGTCTATCAAAATACTATCGTTAAACCTTTTAAGCGCGTACTGCCATAAATCTAAGGACTCATGTTTTGAAAATTGTTTCATTTAATATCAATGGATTAAGAGCAAGACTACATCAACTACAAGCATTAATTGATACACATCAACCCGATATAATTGGCCTACAAGAAACTAAAGTCCACGACGAAGCCTTTCCATTAGCAGATGTTGAAGCAATGGGCTACCATGTACACTTCCATGGAGGAAAAGCCCATTACGGTGTGGCAATGCTCTCTAAACAAGCACCAGAAAAAATTCAAAAGGGCTTTCCTACCGATCTTGATGACGCTCAAAGGCGCATGATAATAGGCACCTTCATGCAAGAAAATGGCAGACGACTAACGGTATTAAATGGCTATTTTCCTCAAGGGGATAACATTAATCATGAGACAAAATTTCCTGCTAAACGCAAGTTTTATCAGGATTTAATGCACTATTTAAATGAATATCATGATTCGAAAGAAGACATCGCTATTATTGGAGATATTAATATTTCTCCTATCGATCTTGATATCGGTATTGGCGACGTTAACGCTAAACGTTGGTTAAAAACCGGAAAATGCAGTTTTCAACCTGAAGAACGTGAATGGTTGGCCACCTTACTCGATTGGGGCCTAATCGATACTTTCCGTCAGCTCCACCCAAATAGAACAGAGAGATACTCGTGGTTTGATTATCGCAGCAAAGGCTTTGTCGATAATAGAGGACTGCGCATCGACGTGGTACTGGCCACTCCTTCACTGGCAGAAAAATTGATTGAAAGTGATATCGATTATGATCTTAGAGGCATTGAAAAGCCCTCTGATCATGCCCCTATTTGGAGCAGCTTTAAATAAGACGCTTTTAAAATAAAGCACTAAACAAAGTACTAAAATACAGTGCTTAAACAAAGTATTAAAAAGTACTGTAGAGTGACAAGCTCTACAGTATCTTTCACCCATAACACAATATCACTTTGCTATATCACTTTTCTATATCACTAAGGTTAATTCACTTTATCGGTTGTGCTTTTGATAATTTACTATTCAAACTCACTAATTGCCTCGTTAATATACTCATGCTCAAACCTAAGGCACCACCAATAACTAATGGAGGAATAATCACAGCCAAATCCCCCGCTAATGCAAAGCAGACACAACAACCAATAAATGTGCCAGGAATAAAAGCCAAACGACTAAAACTGGCTTGCAGACACATAGCGGCTGTCACTAACCCTGTCATGACATACCCAATGATCGGAGACACAAAAAAACCACTGACACTCATAATCAACCATCCCCAAAACACACCGGACAAGTTAGTAGCCCAAGCCATAAACATCCCTTTAAGGCCAGGTAATGTCTGAGCAAAAAAGGTACTACACCCCATAAAACCAAGCCAAGTCACCCAATTAAACACATCAGCCACACCCGCCCATACAACGGCTAACAATCCTGCCGACAAAGCCACAGCCCAACGATTTTCCATCAACCTCTCCATCTTTTGCTATATAGAAGCTTCAATCTAAAAACCCATAGCTTTTAGAAAATGCATCAAATCAAAATGCATCTGATAACGCAGACTTAATTTGACACTAGCAACGATATACCAACGCGTTTTTTATTATTTATTGTTATTATCTTGAAGTATAAAAAATGAGCCATTGTAAAGCTCAATTAAAACTGCATTAGATAAACATAATTTACAAGTAGAGTAAATTACCTTTTTTTGACAAAAAAAACACTATTTAATAGAAAAAACATTACTCACTCCATTGATTAACAAAAATAATGAAGATAAGGTATAGCAAGGAAGGAGCACCACTTAGGTCATTCAAAAAGGGGGAACTGTCAGATCAGGTCTGAGCTAGTACACTTTAACAATTCACCTAGCCTAAACAATAATGCTTGCGCCATTCCTTTTAAATATCATGCAGAAATGACACAATATATTGATTAGCATTGAAAAGCTAGCTTAAACAGCATAACCAGATGTTATACTCGCCAGCGGAATTTACTTTAAGCCCTAATATAATCCTTACCTTCCTCCCCTTTTTGATTTTTTTCTATATTGAGGTTTGCCTTACGATTCTCCTCAAAGATCATCACAGCAAGCTTGGTGACTCCTTCATGTAATTGCGTACTAATTTCTGCTAAGTTTTCTGTATCCTCAGCAGCCTCAGCAATGCAAATAGCAGAAACCATCTCTAAAACTTGAAAACTTTTACGAATACGATCAATTAAAGGAGCATTCTCTTTTGTTTCCGCAGCAATAAGCAACTGCATAATGGTTTCAATTAGCTCATTGTCTTTATCTTCTATCACCTTATCCTGATGACTTTTTTCAATATTACTCATTCACTTCCTCCTACTACTTCAGTTGATGTCATGAGTTATAATTTGGCTTATGTGCGATTAAAACTAGGTCGTCTTGCATTATTCATCACTGAGGACAACTGTTGCGAACTTTTAGGCCTAGATAAACTTGCAGTACTGTTATTCGAAGTATCAGCATTTTTCTTATTTGTGCTGTCCGCTAACTTTTTCTTCTCATCAAAAATCATTAATGCTAAGCTTTTCATTTTTTGCGCAACTTCATCTGATATTTGCGAGGTATTATCCAAACTCACAGCTACTTCAGCAATACAAGCCGCATTTAGCCTTTGTAATACATCAAACGCGTGCTGGGCTTTTTCAGTATCAGATAATTGAATACCATTAGTACAAGACAGTAACACTTCAATCAACTTACGAAAAACAGCCTCTTTTTGAGCTTCCAGTTTTTTTATTTCATCTTGATTCATAATAATTCTCTAAAAATAATTGATAATGTTTTTTATGTCACAGATAATGAACAGCATGACTTGAGTGCTTAAGTCATGCTGTTCATTTTAATTTTTTATGCCATTAATAATTGATTATTGCCAAAGCCAACATTAGATAATTGATTATTCTCTGAGCCTAAGTTGTTCTCATTGCCTGCTTGTGCCATTTCATCAGCCAACAAAAACATATTAGTAAAGTTCATTTGACCTTTAATATGCGAATATGTACTTCCAACAGCTAGACCAGCAGGGTAAGTCATAGCCCTACCAATTTGCCCTAACCCTAAAACACCATGGGTTAATCCTTCTGTTAGTCCTGTCACACCTTTAGCGATAATATAAGTACCAGCAAGTGGAAGGGTTCCTAGTATCGCTCCTCCACTTTGCGTCCCTCTAAGGAGCACATCACCAACTAAAGCCGCTACTTCTGTCGTCGCTAATCCCAATCCACCAACAATACTCGCACCAACCATCGCCGTGCCACCTACAGCACCCGATAACACAGCCCCTGTTCCTCTAAGGGCCGAATCACCAACAAAGGCCGCCACTTCTGTTGTCGCTAATCCCAATCCACCAACAATACTGGCTCCTGCCATCGCTGTGCCACCTACAGCACCCGATAACACAGCCCCTGTTCCTCTAAGGGCCGCATCACCTACAAAGGCCATCACTTCTGTTGTCGCCAATCCCAATCCACCAACAATGCTCGCACCCGCCATCGCTGTGCCACCTACAGCACCCGATAACACAGCCCCTGTTCCTCTAAGGGCCGCATCACCAACAAAGGACGCCACTTCTGTTGTCGCTAATCCCAATCCACCGACAACACTGGCTCCCGCCATCGCTGTTCCACCAACCACTCCTGATAACACAGCCCCTGTTCCTCTAAGGGCCGCATCACCAACAAAGGCCGCCACTTCTGTTGTCGCTAATCCCAATCCACCGACAATGCTTGCACCAGCCATAGCCGTACTGCCAATAACGACAGAACCCAGAGATTGCAGGCTTCGTGAAACTATGGAACCAAGGTGACCAGCACCTTCAACTAAGGAAACCAACCCATACTTATAAGTCGCTTTAAACGCGATTTCACCAACTTGCTTTAGACCTGATAGCGCTAAACTTCCTCCTTTTTGAATATTCACCCATCCCTTATTCAGGCTAGCCAATAAAGAGCCATTCTCTCTTTCAATAATATTATCTAAATGAGTCAAGGTTTCATTATATTCATTTTTGATTTGTGTTCTTTCATCTACATATGACTGATTAATTGCTGATAAATTTAAACTATCACCGGCTCTGTGTTCGGAAAAATAAAAGTGAATACGTTCCATATCCCCCTTTATATGAGAAATGCCTTTAATACCATCGGCGACAATTTTCCAACCTTGCCCTAAACCTGAGCCTAATGTTTGCCAAGCACCATCATTTTCACCATCACCATGAAAAGCCGTTTTTATTTGAGTAAAATCACTGCCCACATTTTTTAATTGCGTGATCCCACTACCAACCGCAGACCAGCCTTTTCCTAGACCTGAAACTAATGTTTGCCAAGCACCATCATTTTCACCATCACCATGAAAAGCCGTTTTTATTTGAGTAAAATCACTGCCCACA
>NZ_CANLZC010000070.1 GCF_947495455.1 uncultured Shewanella sp.
AGCCACTCGGCATATACATGAAAGACCTATTATTTTACTCATATGGTGCTTTTCTTTAGGCCTAAGCGTTAAGCACATCATTCAATCTAGCTCCCTAATGGCATCTTTCTATGAACAATGAAATAAATAAAATCAGATTAGCCAAATACTTGGCCATGACAGGATTATGCTCAAGACGAGCAGCCACTCGGCATATACATGAAAGACCTATTATTTTACTCATATGGTGCTTTTCTTTAGGCCTAAGCGTTAAGCACACCATTCAATCTAGCTCCCTAATGGCATCTTTCCATGAACAATGAAATAAGTAAAATCAGATTAGCTAAATACTTGGCTATGACGGGGTTATGCTCAAGACGAGCAGCAACTCGGCATATACGTGAAAGACCTGTTATTTTACTCATATGGTGCTTTTCTTTAGGCCTGAGCGTTAAGCACATCATTCAATCTAGCTCCCTAGTGACCCCTGCCCATGAACAATGAAATAAATAAAATCAGATTAGCTAAATACTTGGCCATGACAGGGTTATGCTCAAGACGAGCGGCAACTCGGCATATACATGAAAGACCTATTATTTTACTCATATGGTGCTTTTCTTTAGGCCTAAGCGTTAAGCACACCATTCAATCTAGCTCCCTAATGGCATCTTTCCATGAACAATGAAATAAGTAAAATCAGATTAGCTAAATACTTGGCTATGACGGGGTTATGCTCAAGACGAGCAGCAACTCGGCATATACGAGATGGCCGTATTACATTAAATGCTAGACTCGCGACCCATATTGATACTGTCACATTGAATATAAGAGAAAATGGGTCAAACCTAGCATCCATTGACGACATCATATTATTTGATAATAAAATCATTTCCAACATCGAAGCTAAAAGCTACTGGCTTTTTCATAAAGCAGTCGGCACTGACTCTCGATTACTACAAGATGATCCTAGCAGTTTATTACACCTTCTCCCTCAATCTCCTCGTCTTTATCCTGTAGGAAGGCTAGATAAAGATTCAAGAGGCTTATTACTATTAACCAATGATGGCACATTAACTCATCGATTATTACACCCTAATTTCAAGCACAAAAAAACCTATCAAGTACGACTCGATACTGAATTTGATGATACTTTTCTTGAGTCCATGGCTAAGGGTGTCCAATATAAAAACATCACTACACAGCCTTGCATTATCAATAGAATTTCAAAAGTTCAATTTGAAATAGTCTTAACCCAAGGGCTCAATCGACAAATACGCCGCATGTGCCAAGCATTAGGTTATCGAGTCGTAGATTTAAAAAGAACATCCATAGAAAGTTTAACCTTAGGTCCTTTACCTGAAGGAAAGAAAAGGGAATTAACGCAAACAGAAGTGACTCAACTCTTATCAATCATTACTCCGCAAAAATAAGTGGCTGATTGACAGCCACTTAACGCTTGAGGCAAACTAATGCACTATCTCCATTTCTTCTAATAAATTATCGGCATTGTCTAAATACTTCATAACCCACAACATATAACGACTATCCACTTGAATAGAGCGATTATTTTGTGGATTATAACTCCAATCTCCAATAATACTCTCGTACACACCATCAAATAATAATCCCACTAGCTCAGCCTTACCATTTAATGTCGGAGAGCCTGAATTGCCCCCAGTGGTATCCAATGTTGATAAGAAATTCACCGGCACAGAATTAACCGCTTTAACATAAAAATCGCCGTATTTTTTCTCTTTAATTAAAGACAACTCTTTTGCTGGCGCATCAAAAGGCGCAATACCAGTATCTTTTTGCACTATACCTTCTAATCGAGTAAAAGGCTCGGCATAAAGCCCATCTTCAGGTGAATAGCCTTTTACGTGGCCCACACTCACGCGTAAACTTGAATTGGCATCAGCATAAATTGGTTTCCCTTGAGCACGGTAATAAGCAATCAAGGCCGCCATATATTGAGGGCGCACTTTCATCAAATCGCCTGTCAACTGCTTCTCTTTCGCCTCTTGTTCCATATCACTTTCATACATAGCTACCGCAAATTGAATAAAAGGATCATTGGACGCTTTAAATTCATCAACAGACTTATTCATCCAAGCTAAACGCGTCGCTTCATCACCCAATTGAGTTTTTGCATACATAGTATCCAGTTTTTGTTGAACTTGTTTTGCATCAAATTGAGCCGTGATCCCAAAAAACTGATCTAAAGCCGTAATATGCTCACTCTTCGGTAATTGGGCATAACGCTGCAACAAGTCAAATAACAAGGCTTTGTCGACACTGGCCGCATAACGGCGATCAATACGTTCAAGTTGAGATTTAAATTCAGGCATGTCTCTAGACTGATATCCCGGCTCTCTATCAATATCCTTTAATTGCTTTTCATTGGCTAAACGATACAACTTTCGAGCTGTGGGCACCATAGTCGTATAATTCATGTAGCTCATTAGCATCTTACGTGCTTGGTTTTCTTGAGATGCCACAATTAATGCGTCTAATGCAGTTAAACTATTTGAAAAACGAGCATTATTTTTTTCATCTCTTTGAATCCAAGTAGAAAGCGCTTTTTCAGCCTGCTCTCTATCAGCTAACATGCTTGACTTACCATAAAACTCAATCATTGAAGTATAGTTTTTAGCATAATTAGCAAGCCCGGCAATCAAACTCTCATACTTAATACGTTCATCCGTACCCGCTGGCGCTGTTTGTTTAATAATATCAATAAAGCGCTCTCTCAACATTTTGGCTTCAGGATAAGACCACTCAAAGGTATTCTTCACTTCGTTCGCTGTACGGTAACGATTCGTTCTTCCCGGATAGCCAGCCACCATCACAAAATCGCCCTTACTCACGCCTTTGGCCGACACTTTTAAGAAACTTTTAGGCTCATATGGCACATTATCCGCACTGTAATCAGCCGGTTTACCCTCTTTAGACACATAAGCTCGATAAAAAGAAAAATCACCAGTGTGACGCGGCCACATCCAATTATCAATATCGCCCCCATATTTGCCCACACTGGCAGCAGGATTATAAACGAGTCGAACATCTCTTATGGCAAGCTGCTTGACAAGATAATATTCCAATCCACCATGAAAGCTATACACTTGGCAGCGATAGCTTTGATCGGATTCACAAGCTGAAACAAGTTGTTTCTCTCTTTGCTCTACGGCTTGATAAAAAGCTTTGCCTTTTAATTCCATAATACCATGTTTAATCTTATCGGTAACATCCACCACCGACTCAGTCACATAAACCCGCGACCCCGGTGTCGCAGGCAGTTCTTGTTGATAATTTTTCGCTAAAAAGCCATCTTTTAGTAAGTTGTTATCGGCTGTAGAGTTATACTGAATCGATCCATAAGCACAATGGTGATTCGTCACAACGAGCCCTTTAGGTGACACAAAAGAGGCGGTACACCCCCCCAGACTGATGACCGCATTCATTGGATAGTCCGTTAATGTTGAAATATTTTCAGCACTCATTTCTAGGCCTTTCGCTTTCAGCTCATCAGCCATGGCAGGTAATTGATAGGGCTGCCACATCCCTTCATCGGCTTGTGCTGCAAAGCAACTTGCCAGTATTGCTGTTACCCATATTTTCTTCATTTTATTCCATCCATTTTCTTAGTATTTTTGATGATGAATCACACTTGTTTTCATTGAACAATGAAGCACCATTAATTTAACAAGACCACCCACATAATTAACCCAAAACCACCTATCATCAGACTTTATCACAATTAAACTATTTACATAACAATTGAAGGCGCATAGCAACATATTAATCGCCATAAAATCGTTATTTTTCGAATAAAAATACACTTCTCATGTGCGCTTTAAGGGACTATGTTCTACAGTTTAAGGATGAAAATAAGCCTATTGTTAATTTGCCTATGATCAATCCAACACCAGAAGTTTTCCTATTGGTTTTTGCTATTGTTGCAATGATCATTGCCATTTTATTACTTTCTCTTAATCGCCTTATCGCAGGAAAACCCTTACCACGCAAAGATGAAGCCCCATTTGAATGTGGGCTTAATCCCACCACAAGTGCCAAAAAATCACTTTCCATTAATTATTTTTTGATTGCCAGTGCCTTTCTCATTTTTGAATTAGAGACGGCCATTCTTTGGCCTTGGGCAGTCAACTACTGGGAATTAGGCATAGCTGGAATGATTTCAGCCGTGAGCTTTATGATTATTCTATTACTCGGTTTATTTTACCTATTAGCCAAAAGGGCATTAACAATATGAGTAAAACTATTCCTATTCAGCAAGATCTTGCCCCAGCCCATCTAACTCAAGGAAAAGAATCTACTAAAACAGGCACCATGGGGACTATGCTTGCCAAGCTGGACAATGTCGTATCTTGGAGTAGAAAGTCCTCTTTATGGCCTTATAACTTCGGCACTTCTTGTTGTTTCGTTGAAATGATGACAGCAATGACTTCCCGCTATGATATGTCTCGCTTTGGCGCTGAGGTCATTAGAGGCTCCCCTAGGCAAAGTGATGTATTAATTACCTCTGGTACGATTTTTTGTAAGGTGGCCCCGTTGGTGAAACGCTTACACGAGCAAATGTTAGAACCTAAATGGGTCATATCTATGGGTTCGTGTTCCAATTCAGGTGGCATGTATGACATCTACAGCGTAGTGCAAGGGCTAGATACCTTTCTCCCCGTTGACATTTACGTGCCAGGTTGTCCTCCACACCCAGAAGCATTATTACAAGGCCTAAACCTATTGCAAGATCATGTACAAAATCATCCAAACAGCATTTTTACTCGGGACAGAAAACCCTTAGGCATTATTGTCGAATGAGTGTAGTGAAAATCATGGGCATTCAGTCACGCCTCTTTAAGCGCTCATTTCCCCTATTGATGAGACAAAAAAGCAGATGAAAAGAAACACAAATAAAAAGGTACAACACTCCTTAGAGCTGAGTCTACTGGAAAACTTTAATGTTGAATTACTCTCAAATATTTCCACTAACTTACCCAGTTTTAAGGTTGCTATTGCCGATCTCATCCCTATTCTCACCTACCTTAAAAAGCAGTCCCCAGTAAAATATGAAATGTTATTTGATATTTCAGCTATCGATGAGTCTGCGCGTTCAGACCTTGGTTTTTGTGTGTTTTATCACCTGACTTCACTCACCGCTAACCGAGATATCTGCATTCGTGTTTATATAAAAGATGATACCGAAAAAATTCCCAGCATTACTGCTATTTGGCCTTCAGCAAATTGGTATGAACGAGAAATTTGGGACATGTTTGGCCTCACATTCTCAGGCCATCCCAACCTCACTCGGCTATTAATGCCTGAATACTGGCAAGGTCACCCACTACGCAAAGACTACCCTTTTCACGCAACAAAAATGCCTCCTCCCTTTGATCTCGACAGTGAAGATTACGCCAATATCATGGAAAGTTATCAAATTCCAGATCATCGCCAGGCCGATGAAGAAGATACCATGTTGCTCAATATTGGCCCCAATCATCCAGGCACTCATGGTATTATTCGCCTCATGACAAAGCTTCGAGGTGAGACCTTACTCGAAATCACACCCGAAATCGGTTATCACCACAGAGGCGTTGAAAAATTAGCAGAGCGTCATACTTATCATAATTACATTCCCTATACCGACCGAGTTGATTATTTAGGCGGTGTTGCAGGGGAACTCCCCTACCTTTTAGCCATCGAACAGCTCATTAACAGTCATGTTCCCGAACGCGCGACTGTCATCAGAGTCCTTCTCACCGAGTTTTTCCGTCTATCGAGTCACCTCGTGTGGGTGGGCAGTTTTGGCCATGATTTAGGCGCCATGAGTCCTGCCTTTTATTGCTTTAAAGTCCGTGAAGAAATTTTCGACTTTATCGAGCTCGTCACAGGGGCTCGCATGCATCCTGCTTTTTTCCGCGTCGGTGGCGTCAGCCAAGACATGCCCGAAGGTTGGCAAGTATTAGCATATAAAGCCTGTGACAGCATGGTACAGTGCTTACCCGAATTAGAAAAACTGACCATTAAAAACCGTATTTTTCAAAATCGCACGCGAGATATCGGTATCATTAGTCAAGCACAAGCCATTGATTGGGGCTTTACGGGTCCAAACTTACGCGCATCAGGACTGGAGTGGGATCTGCGCCGCACTCGATCTTATTGCGATTACGACAGCTATGATTTCGACATTCCAACCGCGCAACATAATGATTGTTTTTCACGTATCGCTATCCGTTTACAAGAAATAACCGAAACCTTAAAAATCATCAAACAGGCCATAGACAGATTAATCAATATGCCTGTCGGCCCGGTCCAAGACATGGAATGCAACGATTACGCTTTCCCTCGCAAACAAAATACTCTGCAAGATATTGAGACCTTAATTCACCATTTCGTTGATACTGGACGCGGATTTAACATGCCAAAAGGCGAAACCTTCTTTGCCACAGAAACCTCAAAGGGCATGACAGGTTATCACCTTTTCAGCGAAGGCCAATCGAGCCCTTATCGATTGCGTGTTCGAACCCCTTCGATTCCCCATTTTCAATCAGTAAAAGCCGTATGTGAAGGTGAACAAGTGGGAAATTTAGTCGCTTACATCAGCTCCATTGACTACGTTTTATCGGATTTGGACAGATGAATGAACAATAAAAAAGGAGGCTGCTATGTTCACACCGAATGAATTAGCCCATTTAAAACAACATGTCAGTCATTACCCAGAGCCTAGAGCGGGTGCAATATATTGCCTATATGCCGTACAAGATAAGGTGGGCTATATTAATGATCAAGGTATCGACATAGTCACCCAACTGACTGGCCTATCAAAAACACAACAAGAAGAGCTTATCTCTTTTTATACTCTATTAAGGCGCCGACCCGTTGGCCGGAATGTCCTTAGAATTTGTGACAGTATCAGCTGCCATGTGATGGGCAGTAAAACCCTTATCAATACCGCAGTCAAACACACTGGTGTTCCCATGGGAGAAGTCAGTAAAGACGGCTCTGTTACCATTTTACCCAGTATTTGCCTAGGGTTATGCGATAAAGCCCCTGCCGCTTTACTCAATGAAATGGATGAAGTCGAAAATTTAACGGTACTTTCTATCACTGAATACTTAAATAAACTCAGCCAACAAGCACATGATCCCAATAATAAAGGCAGCGGTTCAAGTATCATTACCACATCAAGGCTGGGAGACAATAACTAATGGATAAAATTCTCAGTCGAAACTTTCATCATTCCACCCCCCTTAATATTGAGGAATATCGTCAAGCTGGTGGATATCAATCCCTTGAAAACATCATAGGTCATCCAAGAAAAACACTATTAGCCACCTTAAAAGAATCTGGGCTGAGAGGTTGTGGTGGTGCAGGATTCTCAACAGGGCTTAAATGGAGTTTCAAGGCGCCTGATGCCCCTCATCCCGTTTATTTAGTCATCAATCTTGATGAAGCAGAGCCAGGCTCCTTTAAAGACAGACAAGTCCTGTATCGCGATCCTCATACCATTATAGAAGGCGTCATCGCCTCAAGTTACATCCTTGAAGCCGATAAAGCCTTTGTGTTCATTCGCGGTGAATACCGTAAAGGTGCACAAGGTTTAGAAGCGGCAGTCAATGAAGCAAAAGCCGCAGGATTACTGGGTTATAATATTCTTAATTCAGGTTGGAACCTCGACATCGATGTCCATTTAAGTGCGGGGCGTTATATCTGTGGTGAAGAAACCGCCCTACTCAATGCCCTTGAAGGCTATCGTGCTAATCCAAGAGCAAAACCCCCTTTTCCTATTGCAAAAGGCTTGTGGGGCAGCCCCACTATCGTCAATAATATGGAAACCATTTGCCATGTTCCCTTTATTTTGCAAAACGGCATAGAATGGTTTAAAAATCAAGGTACTAATGGCGCTTATGGCAGCCATATCTTTCAAGTTTCAGGTCCCGTTAAAAACCCAGGTTTTTTTGAACTGCCACTGGGAACTACCGCAAGAGAAATTATTTATGATCACGCAGGCGGCTTATTAGACGGAAGAAAGTTAGTGGGCTTTCTACCCGGTGGCGCATCGACACAATTCATGTTACCCGAAGATCTAGACGTCCCCATGCACTGGGATGGCCCCCCCACAGTCGGTGCTCGATTAGGCACAGGTGGGATCATTGTCATGGATGATAGCCTATGTCCAATCGATTTTATGATAAACCTAATGCAATTTTTCACAAGAGAGTCCTGTGGCTTTTGCACGCCTTGCCGCGATGGTCTACCTTTTGTTAAATACCAATTAGAAAAATTTGAAAAGGGTGAAGCAGACGTGACTGACATCGACACGCTACGTGAGTTATGTGACATCATTTACCCCAACACTTTCTGCGCGTTCGCGCCGGGCGCACTGATGCCGATAAAGTCTGGCCTCGATAAATTTGAAGCATTATTCCACCAGCATATCGATAATCATGGTTGTACTCATCCTGCACATATCGCGTCAAATGACGCACTCGATGATAAGGTTGATGGCTAATGGGTAAGATTTTTATTGACGATCAAGAAGTTAACTTCGAACCAGGACAAAATGTGCTACAAGCGGCGCTCAAAGCGGGTATTAACGCCCCCTACTTTTGTTATCACGAAGCACTGGGATCAGCAGGGGCTTGCCGCATGTGTACCATGGAACTTGAACCGACAAAAGAAGGCGAAAATTCAAGATTAGTCGTCACTTGCTTACAAGCAGCACAAGATGGCCAGCGCTATCGTTTAAATAAAGGCATAGGTGATCATGTCAGACAAGGCGTCGTCGAATATTACATGACACGCCATCCCCACGATTGCCCAGTTTGCGATGAAGCGGGTGACTGCCAACTTCAAGACATGACCATTCTTTCCCATCATACTTATCGACGCTTTAAAGGGGCAAAACGCACTTACATGGATCAAGCCATGGGGCCGCTCATTTATAATACGGCTAATCGCTGTATTACATGCTATCGCTGTAGTCGTTTTTATCAAAATTATGCACTGGGCGATGACTTTGGCGTTTATGCATCAGGCAATCGAACCACCTTTAGGCGTGCAGAAGCAGGCCACTTCGATAGCCCATTTTCGGGTAACCTTATCGATGTTTGCCCCACAGGCACCTTTACCGATAAAGTCTTTAGACGAAAATTTAGCCGCACTTGGCAATTAGAAAAAACAGAGTCTATATGTAGCCACTGCTCTGTAGGCTGCCATACCGAACCGGGTGGCCGAGATAATCGTTTACGCCGAGTGCATCCCTTTCCAAACACAAAAGTCAATGCCCACTTTATTTGTGATCGAGGCCGTTACGGGGAGCATTACAGTGAAGCCAAAGACAGACCATTGGCCCCTCAAATTAATGGCGCAGCCGTTAGCCAGCAAAAAGCACTGGATCATATTAGCGACATTTTAACAAAATCAGCTGGAAAAGTCGGTATTTTAAGTAGCCCAGATGAAGACCTCAGTTGCCATTATGCCTTAGCGAATATTGCAGAGCACTTTAATGGTCTCTTTAGTCCTTTTGTGATGCCCCAAACGGAAGATCGCACCGCAGCTGCTCTCGCTCTGAGTCGAAATTGCCCTTCGTTAACGGATATTGAAACCGCTGATGGAGCCATTATTGTCGGCGCCTTGACGGAAACAGCCCCAATGATGGACTTAGCCGTTAGGCAATTAATCAAAGCGGGTAAAACTGTGCATATGCTACATGCGTCTCCAACCTTATTAGCCGACATTGTGCGTAAGCAACACCCAGATCAAATCCATCAAGCCGCCCCCAAAAACTGGGCGGAGATCATCAATAGTTTTGATGCTTCTCATGCTGCCGAGGAAATGGGCCCAAATTTATTTGCCAATTTAGAAACCGGTAAACGTATTGTGGTGTTAGGTGTCGCTGTAGAAATGGATATCGCCTCAATGCATGCCTTGCATGATTTATGTCAAGCTTTTGAAAATAAACAACTCACAGTACAACTTGGATTCGCACTTAACGGCGCCAATGCTACAGGCTCTGCCATGATAAGTGCGCAATATCCCTCAGCGAAATTACTCGATGCCGTCAAACAAGAAAAGATTGAAACTTTACTCGTCTGTGGGGCCGATCCCTTTGGCTTTGGTGCCGCAGATTGGCTTCCCGCCAGAAAATATATTAAGCAGCTCATCGTCTTTGATAATGTAAATTCCCCAACAGTAAAAACTGCCGATGTGATACTGCCTCACGCCACTTGGTCAGAACGTTCAGGAATAAGCATCAATTACGAAGGCAGAATTCAAGGGTTTGATTCAGCTTATCAGCGTAAAGGAATGCTCACAGCGCTCGATTTAGCTGCCGCATTAACTGGGATCTCCTCGCAAGATTTTCATACTCAACAATCAAATCATCTCACCAATATCACCGAATTTGAATCACTTCAGTTCGATGGTGAACAATGCCTCAATTTACACAAACTTTTTGAAGGCAGAGCCGAGGCGAATCAAGTCTCTATCGATAGTAATAAAGACAGTTTACAAGTGGTTCGTCTTACATGGCACGGTGGCAGCAACAAAGCCAGTTACGCCGCCGAAATCGCCTCTATCAAGCCTTGGAAAGACAATATCATTTACTTACATCCAGACACTGCCCATCGTCTTAATCTAAATACCAAAAGCAAACTGAAACTGGGAAACCCAAGTGATCACCCAGACAATCCAAACAACCACTCCAATATGGATCATGCCTTTCCCATCATTTTGAATAGTGAAGTTGCACTGGATTGCCTCGCCCTGACTCGAGCCACGTTACATCATGTGGGCCACTTAGTGAACGCGATTATTCCTATCGACAACCTTAGCATTATTACAAATGAAGACGAATAAGATGAATAAGATGAATAAGATGAATAAGATGAATATCGATCTATGGGTTGAACACATAATGAACGCAATTATTCCTATCAACAACCTCAGCATTATTACGAATGAAGACGAAGAATATGAATAGACAACCTCAGTATTATTGCGAACGAAGGCGAATAAGATGAATATCGATCTATGGGTTTATTGGGTTATCGCCATTATAGGCATGTTTATCTCCTGTATCGCACTGGTACTCGCCGCAGGATATTTGGTCTTTTTAGAAAGACGTGGTCTCGCCTTACTTCAAGACCGTTACGGACCTAACCGTGTCGGTCCTTTCGGACTATTACAACCTATTGCTGATGCCTTAAAATTACTCACCAAGGAGTTTTTCACTCCTCATTTTGCCGATAAATGGCTTTATATGTTGGCGCCCCGTTTAGTGGTATTTGCTGTTTTAGTCAGTTTTACTGTGATCCCTCTAGCACCGGGCATATCTTGGGCTTCAGGATTAAACATTGGTTTATTACTGATACTGGCCTTAAGTTCACTCCATATTTACGGTGTTTTTTTAGGCGGATGGGCATCACACAGTCAATACTCCCAACTCGGTTCAATACGCACTATTGCCCAATTAATCAGCTATGAACTCGCGATGGGAATGTCATTACTGGGAGTGGTCATTCTTGCCGGCTCCTTTAGCTTCGATGATATTATTCTTGCCCAAACAACCCCTTTCATTTTACTGCAACCCTTAGGCTTTATTGTCTTTTTTTTAGCGGGTATTGCAGAAACTCACCGCCTGCCTTTTGATATGCCTGAAGCCGAAAATGAATTAGCAGCGGGATATAACACTGAATATGGTGGAATGGCGTTCGCCATGTTCTTTCTAGGAGAATATTTAGGCATTATTCTGATCAGTGCACTCACAACCGTCTTATTTCTTGGGGGATGGAAAGGTCCCTTTGTGGACGATTTACCTTGGCTGGGAGCCGTATGGTTTCTGTTAAAAGTCGCCTGTATATTATTCTTTTTTGTGTGGATGCGGGCAAGTGTACCACGAACCCGCTATGATCAATTAATGAACTTTGGCTGGAAATATTTACTGCCTTTAAGCTTACTCAATGTCATTGCTACAGCGTTAATTTGTAGTTTTTGGCTACCTTCTTGATATAGGCAGAAGGAGAGAGCATGTATAAAATCATTCATGAAATTTTTGACGGATTTATTGTGACGCTAAAACACGCATTCCGCCCAAGAGACACCATACAATATCCAGAACAAAGAAAAGCGCGCAGTGAACGCTTTAGAGGCCGTATCGTCCTCACTAAAGATCCAGATGGACAAGAAAGGTGTGTTTCTTGTTATTTATGTTCATCGGTTTGTCCTGTCGATTGCATTGATATACAAGGCACAGAAGATGAAAATGAGCGTCGATACCCTGAAAAATTCGATATTAATTTTAGTCGCTGTATTCTCTGTGGTTTATGTGAGGAAGCTTGTCCAACGCTTGCAATTCAACTGACACAAGACTATGAATTTTGCAGCAATAATCGAGAAAAACTCACCTATAATAAGCAAGACTTACTCATTGATGGCACAGGTAAACATCCTGACTACAGTTTTTATCATCATGCGGGTGTCCCTATCAAAGGTAAAGGGATAGGTGATAACCCTGATGAACAAAAACCTGTTGATGTATATACAAACTTACCCTAAAAATAACCTTTTATTGTAGGTAGCAGGTAGGTAATAGACAAAACCAATATCATTCATCTTAACCCCTTAGGGGAATAAACAATATAATGGATGTGAGTATGGAAAATGCAATCTGGGATTTTATTTTTTACCTCAGCAGTGGCATTGCAATAGGCGCCTCCATTGCTATCATTTTTGTCAAACAAGCCATGCATGCCGCGGTATATCTCATTATTTCCTTGTTAGCGCTGGCCCTTGACTTTTATTTACTCGGCTCTCCTTTACTTGCCGTTTTACAGGTCATTTTATATATTGGTGCCATCATGATCCTCTATGTCTTTTTCATTATGATCAACCCACAAAGTCCCACACCTCATATTCAACGCCCCGATCTGACTTTACCTATTCTTCTTCTCGCCATTTTAATCATTGAAAGCTGCTATTTGATCCTCATGAGTCAAATAGAATCACAAAATGTTCCCATTAACGCCTTAGACCCAAAAGCATTGGGATTGGCCCTATTTGGTCAATATAAGATTGCAGTCGAAGTCCTATCTAGCTTATTACTGGTTGCCTTAATCGCTGTTATGTATCTCGCTAGACCTTTCATTTCATCCAAATCAAAAACTAACATGAGGGAAAAATAAATGAATCTTCCCATTTGTATTAGCTTATCTCTTTTATTATTTCTTGTTGGATTAAGTATTGTACTGGTTAGAAAAGAATTTCTATTTATTTTAATGGGCATCGAAGTCATGTTTAACGGCGCAGCATTAGCCGCCATTGTCGGCGCTCAACACTGGCAAGATCCTTTCGGACAAGTGTTAACCCTCTTTATCATGGTTATCGCTGGTGCAGAATTGGCCGTGTCATTGCTCATTGTCATGCACTGTTATCGCACATTAAAAGTCAGTAATATCGATGAACTAAAGCAATTACATGATTAATTAACAAAATAATCAAGGGCTTAAATATGAATAGTCTGATCTGGTTAATACCAGGCGCCCCCCTAATCGGTGCAGGCTTTATTATACTCTTAGGCAACCGCTTTACGGCGCAAATCTGTGCTCGTATTGCAGCATTAATGGTCTTTATTTCAGCCATACTTGTCATTAGTTTATGGGCAACATTACTCGCTCAACCTCATGAAGCCTCTCTAAACCAGCCTTTATTTCAGCAATCTTTATTGACTTGGATGTCCATAGGAAATTGGCAAGTGCATTTAGCATTATCTATTGATAAAACTAGCCTGATTATGATGACAGTGGCCAGTTGTGTGGGATTTTTAATTCACCTCTTTTCGATTCAATTTATGAAAGGCGAAACAGGTGAAAGACGCTATTTTTTCTATCTCAACTTGTTTGTTTTTGGTATGTTAAGTTTTGTCATGGCACACGATCTCATTTTACTTTACCTTGGATGGGAGGTAATGGGCTTATGTTCCTATGCACTGGTTTCATTTTATTATCAAAAACCTCATTATGCTTATTGTGGCCGTAAAGCATTTGTTGTCACACGAATAGGTGATACAGCTTTAGCCATTGCCATCATGGTTATATTTGCACAGTTCCAATCCATAGAACTCCCCTTCATCACCTCACAAGTTGGCGATCAAAGTATCACATCGAATCATTTAACGCTGATAGGCGCATTATTGATCCTTGCCGCCATCGCAAAATCAGCGCAGTTTCCCTTGCATGTCTGGTTACCCGATGCAATGACAGGTCCAAGCACTGTTTCAGCACTGATCCACGCGGCCACTATGGTCACTGCTGGCGTGTATTTACTCATACGTTTCTATCCATTATTTGAACTCGTGCCCGACTTACAACTTGTCATCGCCTTTATTGGTTGTATCACGGCTTTTTTTGCCGCGTCGGCGGCACTGTCACAAAATGATTTAAAAAAAATATTGGCATACTCCACCATCAGTCAAATTGGTTACATGTTTGCTGCCGTTGGTGTGGGTGCCTACGGCTTTGCTTTATTTCATTTAATTGTTCACGCTTGTTTTAAAGCCCTGCTGTTCATGAGCAGCGGTGTTATTATTAAAGCCTTTAATAATGAAAATGATATTCGTAAAATGGGAGGGCTTGGGGAAAAAATGCCTTTCTTGCGTTACAGCTATCTCATTGGTTCATTAACTCTAGCCGCCCTCCCTTTCATTACCGCAAGTTATTACAGTAAAGATCCCATTATTGCCACCACATACACTCAACATTTTGGCTTTTATTTAACGGCTCTCGCGCTATTAGGTGCATTAATGACAGGACTTTATGCAATGCGGATGTACTTAATGGTCTTTACAGGACAAGCCCGCAGTGAAATACAAACCTATTTACTCACTATTGGCATGAGATTACCTTTAGCACTTTTAGCTTTCTTCAGTATTACCATTGGCTTTATTCAAACGCCATGGAGTTGGGGACCACAGCTACTCATACCTTGGTTAGCAAGCGATCTTGGCCTACCCACTCTCCCTCAAGGAAATGCAGAACGCTTCATTGATATTTTAGGCATAAGTGCAAGCATCCTAGGCATTGCTCTTGCTTGTTACTTCACGCCAAAAGAAATTAAGCATCAACAAGGACTCGGTAATATCACCTTTTTAAATCAAGCTTGGTATATCGATCTTTTATCCATGAAATGGATTGTCGTCCCTTATTACTATTTATGTTCTTTATGCCGTGTTTCTATAGAAAAAATATTACTTTTCATGATAGTAGAGTCATCTATCATAGGTATATTACGGCAAGGACATCATGCTTTAAACTATGCCCAAGCAGGGCAGATCACCCGCTATTTATATTTTATTTGCATTGGTGCCATAGGGCTATTGGCCTATATTCTAATGACTATATATCCCATTTATGAATAAAGTAGAGAACTTAACATGTTAAATATCATTCTATTTCTCCCCTTTATCGCTGCCATTGTGATTGCTATTTGCTGTTATCGAAGAAATGTCATCGCAAAAATAGCCTGTCTGAGTATCTGCACGCTAACATTTTGTTTTATTTTAAGTATGGGGGTGTCCCTCAGTGACATCATCTCAACCGTATCAATTTCTCACATTTGGATCCAAAGCTTAGGCATTACTTACCAACTCGCATTAGATGGTTTTAGCCTTATTATGATTTTAGTGTCAAGCTTTATCGCCTTGATGTCTGTTATGGTTGCTTGGAAAAGCATTGATCGATGGGATATTTTTGGTCCTTTATTATTAATGACCTTAAGTGGATTAATGGGAGTCTTTCTCGCACATGATCTATTGCTATTCTACGTCTTTTGGGAAATCATGCTGATCCCACTTTATTTCATGTTAACCCAATGGGGAAACCAACAAAGTCGATATGCAGCAACAAGATTCTTAATTTATACCGTTAGTGCCTCTTTATTTATGCTAATCGGGATCTTAACTTTATATATTCAAGTTGGGCGAGAAACGGGCGTATACAGCTTTGCTTTTAATCACCTATTGACCACGCCTGTTGTCCATAACAGTTTATGGATATTTTTAGCTTTTCTGGTTGGTTTCGCCGTTAAGATACCATTATTTCCCCTACACTTATGGGCCCCAGACACTTATAAAACAGCGCATCCTGCAGTCACTATTTTACTCTCTGGCGCAATGGCAAATGCCGGAGTCTATGGGATCCTTCGAATTTGCACTTTCATCTCTCCTTTAAGTCTTGTCACCTTGTCTCACACCATCATGGGACTCAGTGCCATAGGCGCCATTTATACAGGGCTCATTGCCTACCAGCAAAATAACCTTAGATCGGTCGCGGCCTATTCAAGTATTAGCCACATGAACTTAGCGGTAATGGCCATTTTTGCAATGCAACTACAAGCCATCAATGGCTCAATATTACAACTGGTTGCTCATGCACTCTCCATTACTGGCATTTTTGCTATTGTGGCCATGCTATCTGCAAGAGGGTTTGATGGCGAACTCAATGAAATGGGAGGATTATTTAAACCCATGCCAAAACTCGGCGCCATGTTGTTATTCTTTTTTATTGCCAGTGCAGGCTTACCAGGCTTAGGTAATTTTGCCAGCGAAATACTGATCCTCGTTGGCAGTTATCAAAGCTCCCCTTTATGGGCCAGTTTAGCAGCAATGAGCATCGTTATTGGTATCGCTTACTTTTTACGCTGTTATGAACGCGCAATGTTAGGGCCTTATACTCCAGAAGTGAAACACACAGCAACCTCACAAAAAAACACGCTAAAAGATCTCAATTGGCAAGAAATAACCCCCTTATCTCTACTCGTTATCGCTGTTCTATGGCTCGGCATCTCTCCAGAAACATTTCTTCAGCCCTTACATCATGCCGTTACTCATATCATTGAACATCACTTTAATGCACTAAAAGGTGGCTAACATGCCCATCATCATAAACCTATACATGACCCAAATAAAACACCTAGATCAAAAAATGATGCCCCATGGCGGCCAATTTTATCTAACATTTTTATTGCTTTTCACCAAGGAGAGATAACAATGACATTATCCGACTTAGTCTCTTTATCTCCCTATATCACCTTAGGTTTAGGCGGATTGGTCATTTTATTAACAGGATTATTGCCTAGCTCCCATAAAATCCCCCTCTTTTTCACCGCATTAACTTTCATTTTGACCATCATATTATCGGCAGAACAACTCAGCGCCCAATATACGGTTGAAAATTTTATTTTAATTAATCGATTCACTCAATCGTGTCTGATCTTCTTTTGCCTTGTGGGGCTTATCACTTTATGGATGTCAATTAATGCCTTATCCCTTCGACATCAGCTCGATGAAATCTACTACAGCCTATTGGTTTTTTGTGTATTAGGCATGAGTCTCATTCCCAGTGATAACATGATTGCCTTTTTACTGGGTATTGAATTAGTGACGATTTCAAGTTTTTGTTTATGTATTTGGTCACCCAACCGATATGGCGCCATAGAAGCCGCAAGCAAATTGACCATAATTGCAGGAGTCGCTTCGGCTTTTTTAATTATGGGCATAGCCTTCACTTATCTGGGAACAGGCAGCTTATTATTTTCAACCATGAGTGACGGAATGGCTTCAGAGAAAGGAAATAGTATCATCACCTTTGCCGGATTGATGTTCATCATCATAGGCGTAGGTTTTGAACTTGCCGTCGCCCCTTTTCATAATTGGCTTGCCGACTTTTATGAAGGCGCCCCACTCCCCATTGTCAGCTTTATTGGGACTATCGCTAAGCTCGCGATTCTCGCTTGGGCATTACTCCTTCCGCAATGGTTGAGTGTATCCCTTTGGCAATTCCTTGAGCCTATTTTCGCTGCAATTGCCATTATCAGCATGATTTTTGGCACTTTATTAGCACTAAAGCAAACCAATATTAAACGACTACTCGCTTATTCATCCATCAGTCATTTAGGCGTGATACTCGTATCATTGGCCTTTTATCAATCCACTAGCTTCACTGTAATTATCTATTACGGCGTAAGCTACACCTTGATGACATTTGCAGCCATCAGCATATTAAATAGTTTAGAGAATCATCATAAAGAGCTTACCCTTGATAAGCTCACCGGAATAGGAAAGCGTCAGCCCATCATAGGTCTGTGTATGACGCTAGTGATTTTATCTTTAGCAGGGATCCCTCCCTTAAGTGGTTTTTTTGCAAAATTACTGGTACTTCAAACCACACTCAATAATGAGCAATATGCCGTTGCTATTATCATCATTCTCAGTAGTGCCGCAGCATTATATTATTATTTAAGAGTCATCCTCGTACTCTATCAAGATCAAGCCTCGCCAAATGGCAATACATTACCAAGCTCTCCCTCAGTACTCACCCATAAGAATTTGCGCTATTGGAGTAATCATATTTTCATTATTCTTACCACATTCATTGTTATCGCATTGGGGATCTGGGCGCAATCATTGATCAGCTATGCAATGGGAATACGCTAAGCAACAGCGCTTCACCCTAATAAGCACTCTCAATAGCAATATAGAAATGAAAGCAATTATTAATCAGATAGATATAATAAAAAATAAATAGAAAAAAGCGGCTATAAAGCCGCTTGAGTTTTCTATTACAGAGCGATCCATAATTGAGCTGTAATAATAATCACGCCCGCAATACCTATCAAGGTCAAGCCTATGTTACCTCCACACACTTGATAGCCCGAGCTCACTTCTTTTCGTTGCTTCCATGCCATTAACATGGGAAGAAAGATAATCATGAAAACAAGCGGAATAGCAGCAAAACCTAATACGGCAACAAAGCCATCAGGAATATATAAAGCACAGAGTAACGGAGGAAGGAAGGTGAATAACCAAGTCCGTACGCGAGCCAGTAATGAATCATTCGCACGCGTCAATTCAGCAATAAAATCATATAAGCTCAATGTCACCCCTAGAAATGATGTGACCAAAGCAAGATCAGCAAACAAAGCAATAAACTTACTGATCCATTCTTGACCCGCCATTTCTTGAAGTGCGCTGACTAAGGCAGGTAGAGAACCTGAAAAACCATAAATAGCCTCCCCACCAACAGTCCCCAAACTGACAGCAAGCCATAGAATGTAACACACTAAGGGGAGAGTCGAACCAATGACTAATACCTTACGTAAAGCAAAGGCATCGCCCTCTAAATATCGCACTAAGGTTGCAATACACACATGAAAGCCAAAAGACGTAAATACCACAGGTATTGCCGCCATCCACAATGAAATAGGCTTATCTTGTGCAATAACTTGCATGGCCATTTTAGCAGGGCTGACTTCAGGCAATAATACGCCAACCATAACGACCAATAATATCACCATTAAGGAGAACAGAAACCGAGAAACCTTATCGACCCATGCCACTCCAAGCGCAGCAAATAAACCTAAACAAACAGTAAAAATAATAACGGCCAATTGATTATCTAACACTACATCAAACATGGTTCTCGCTTTTAGCACTAATAAAGAAGAGCCACCAGTTAAATACGCCGCTGTCAATGCAAAAAGTAAACTTAAAAATGATAACCCTTGAATAAATTGGCCTTTTTTTCCTAGGAGTTTCCCTGTTATCGCATGAACATTATCTCCCACTCCCGTGCGTAAATTAACTTCTAACATCAATAAGGAGGTGTAAATCGATATTGCCCAAATCACAACCAATAAAAGTACAGCAGGAAACATTCCCAATGCAGCTGTCGCCAATGGTAGGGCCAACATTCCAGCCCCAATCGCCGTTCCAGCGACTATCGCAATTGAACCTAATATTTTTAAATTCACAAGTTCATCCTGTTTATTATATTTTATCGTTATCACACCAAGATAACTCAATCAAAAAAAGAAATGCAAAACAATACTCTTTAAACTTATTCGCCCTTTGAGTAAGTTATGGATAAGCTATCACTTTACACTGGAACAAAACACATAAGGCTCAACAAAAAACAATGTAACCACAAAATAAAAACACAAAACATCAACATAGCAACAAAATAATCGCATTTATTCCCTTCACTAACAAGCTTCATTCTATACATTGCACTTTACTCATTTATCTTTATAATGCAGCACCTACTTCAGGGGAGTAGCTAACAATTTTTGTCTATGAAGGGATAAAAATTGGGTCAGCATCAACATACTTGGCCAAATGCCATGGTGCTGACAGCGAGTCTGTTATCAGAATATTTCTGCTTTTAGGCTTTCCGGCAAGACCTGAATACAATAACCACACTTCGGGGTGGCGGTTATTTGTATTCAGCTGTTTATGCCACCCCTAATAGGATCATGATCTTGGAAGCATTAATCACCTCAACCCTCAGTGTTGCCATCGCCGAAATTGGTGATAAAACTCAGCTATTAGCCCTTATCCTTGCTGCACGATTTAAAAACAAAACCGCCATTATTCTAGGCATGCTCATCGCTACGCTATTCAATCACTTTATCGCCGCTTGGCTAGGTGAATGGGTAATGAGTGATATTAATCCCACAATGATGAAATATCTAGTGGCAGCTGCACTATTCTCATTAGCATTATGGATTTTAATTCCAGATAAAGTCGATGCCAAGGAAAGTCATTTATATGCATTGGGTCCATTTTTCGCAACATTTTGTCTCTTTTTTCTTGCGGAAATAGGAGACAAAACGCAAGTTGCTACTATGGTACTCGCGGCAAAGTACCAAAACCTATTGTTAGTGGTTACAGGTAGCACACTGGGCATGATGATCGCTAACGTCCCTATGGTTTTTTTAGCGCGATTTAGCGCCGATAAACTGCCCATGTTATGGATACATAGATTTTGTGCCATGCTCTTTGTATTACAAGGTATTGCCACATTATTGTGGCCTTAAGCCAATCAAAAAGGGAAGCCAAAGCTTGCCGTCAAGATTCCGCTTTGACAAAGCTTAAAAAAAGCAGCGCACACAAACTCACACTACAATAGTATCAGGACAATTCGACAAACCTTTAGGATCAGCACATGGATATGCTAACTAAACTGCTTATTGTATTTTCATTTATCGCTCTAGCGGCATGTGATTCGGGTCACACCATCAGCATGACTGGCTTAAGCTTGTCTCCCACCTCCTCTTACATCGCACCCGATGCAACACAAGAGTATACATTAACAGCCAGTTTTTCTGATAACAGTCAACGAACCATAACAGGCTCTGCGATTTGGCAAAGCAGCGACACGGATGTCGCCACAATCAGCAATGGCACAGTGACTGGCATGAGTGAGGGTGACACTACTATCAGCGCCAGTTTAAATGGCTTTACCGCCAGTGCCAGCTTATTCGTCACCTCATCCACTCCCACCAGCCTGAGCCTGTTCACAGAAGATAACAGCACCTTTTTAGCATCAGGCAGCACCACTAAGCTGGCAGCCATACTCGCTTTTGAAAATGGGCCCACATATGATGTTACATTCCATGCCACTACAGGCTTTACTCTATCGGCCAGCGAGTGTTTTACCTTTGATGATACTAGCGCTGCAATCGTCGCCAGCAATAATACTCATGGTGAATGTGATGGCGCCATGACAAGCATCAATGCCACCCACGAGATCACATCACAACTAAGCAGCGAGACCACAAATAGTGAAAATGACTCGATGACACTCATGACATCAGCTGACCTGTTCACAACTTCATCAGTTACTCTACCATCAATATCATCAATGGATGTTTCACCCGATTCAGCATCACTGGAAATCGGCGATTCAACAAGTTTTAATGGTGATTACTTCAACTCAAATGGTGACATAAAAACGTTATCGTGGTCAATCAATGATACGACTGTGGCGAAGATTACAAGCAAAAGTGGTTTTGAAAGTTTTGGAATTGACACAACGGCTGCCGTTGAGGCTCTTCAAGCTGGCACTACAACAATTAAAGCATCCGCCGGCGGTGCTTCAGATAAAGCTACAATAACCGTCACTGACGATGACACTACACTAAGCTCAACCCCGTCATCTCTCGTGCTCGCGAGTAATGCTGATGCCGCTGGTTCACTGGCAATCACAGCCTTTACTGCTTATGGGCAAGCCATGGATGCGACTACCCTAGATAAGCTCGTCTTTACCAGCCTGAATGATGAGATCATCAAGGTCAAAGACGGCAACCAGTTGCAAACGGGCATGACAGGCAGTACCACACTCACCGCCACCTTAGGAGCATTGTCGACCTCAATACCAATAACTGTCATCGACAGTGAAGCAATGACAGAAGATTTGCAATATCAAGAACTGCCTGAAAGTACAACTGCTGCCAGTTTCATCACAATAGACTCTGGTGGATTGACAGGGATCGATGACGACACATCTGACAATGATTCAGCCAGCGCAGCATTATCCATGAAACAAGGCATGCGACACACACTCGGCGCCTATGTTCAGTATGATACTGGCCACAGGGTTAACATCACTCACTTAGCCAACAGTTACTGGAGCAGCGACAATGCCGAAATCGTCACCGCCAATGACGGCACCCTTATCGCTCACAATGCTGGCAGCGCCAACATCACCCTCACTTATCACATGTCAGATGGTGCTCTCATACAAGACACGTTAGAGGTTAACGTCACTGCCACTGCCCCTGAAAGCTTAAGCATTAACACAACTCCAGACACTGTACTCGCTGGCGTCCCCGCTCAACTTCAAGCTTGGCTTACCTTTAGTGACGGCGATCGCATCGAGATCAGCCAGCATCCCCATTTAATCTGGAATACTGAAACCAATGAAACAGATTGCACTGATAACGTCACTATAGACTATGTTAATGGTGAACCTGTACTCTCTAGAGGCCCCTGTTCATTGTCATTAAAAGCAAGCTATGTACATGATGCCATCACAGTGCTTACCGACGAGCTTGGCCTCATCTCTAATATCGATGACGATATGACTCTTTCTCTCAGCTATGAGGGGGCTGAGTATACTGA
This sequence comes from uncultured Shewanella sp., assembly GCF_947495455.1. Taxonomy (GTDB): domain Bacteria; phylum Pseudomonadota; class Gammaproteobacteria; order Enterobacterales; family Shewanellaceae; genus Shewanella. Next base: position 22,952 of record NZ_CANLZC010000070.1, read on the forward strand.
AGCGTCGGCGCAATCCATTGAGTCCGCTACCCTCTCTCTACCTGCAGGTGCAATCATTCACTTTCATACCACACTCATGAGTGAAGCAGGTGATCTAATAACACTTGCTAATGATAATATACGGTTTGTTGTTGATGATCTTGAAATGGCTAACATCACGGCCAACGGCGTACTAGAACTTTTAAAGGAAGGAAAAATCAATGTAACTGCGACCTACATGCCCACGTTCAGTGGCGCCACCTCAATAACCGACACACTCAGCATTAAAGTCACGGATCAGGCACTCAACGGGATCTTACTCAATACAACCTCACTAGAAGTAGATGAAACAAGTTCAACCATCATGACTGACGCTCAAACCGAAAATTACTATACTGGGCAATCTCTTAGCATACAAGTGATGGCGGAATATGCGTCACAAACACTAGACATCACCGCTAATCCTCACACCCATATCACAGTGGATGACAACACTATGGCAAGACTGATAAACGATAATCAACTTATGCTACTCAAAGCAGGAACCGTCACCGTCAAAGCAGTGTATTTTTCGCCCGACGGGCAGCATAAGACCACTGAGCAAATGTTAACTATTGCCGATAACTAAGGCCAAAGTTAAGCCTTTAGGGCCTTTAGCTACTCCATCATTATGACAATCACATCAGATACCATTCTTGTAATGTGATTGCCGTGCCTATTTTAGTTGTTAACTGATGAAGCCTTAGGGTTTAACTCTGGCTGACAAACCTGCCAACATTATGCCCATAATGCTCGCCCAACATCGCCCAACAATATGAGCAAATCGTTAATTACAAGCCTAACGCTCGCCTAATACGGGCCCCATAATCACTGTCTGCTTTTTCAAAGTGAGACAACATCTTTTGTTGAGTGTCAAGGGTCACTTGTGACAAGGTATCCGTAATCGTACTCACTAAACGTGATTTCTCTTCATCAGAGAAGATACGATACAAGTTTCCCGCCTGAGTAAAATCGTCTTGATCATAACGGCTATAACGAGCAGCTTCCCCCTCTAATCTTAAAGGCGGCTCAGCAAATGACGTTGCATCTTTAAGCCCTTCTAATGAATTTGGCCCATAATTAGGACTATTATCTCCACCGGTTTGGCTGCCATTATAAGGGCACTGGGTTCCAGCCATGGCGCCTCCACGCTGATGATGATCCGCTTTAGTCGCATGTGGGCAATTAACCGGTAACTGATTATAGTTAGCCCCAATTCGATAACGCTGCGCATCCGCATAAGCAAACAAACGCGCTTGTAACATTTTATCGGGAGAAGCACCCACTCCAGGTACTAAATTACTTGGCGCCAGAGCGGCTTGCTCAACCTCTGCAAAATAATTCTCTGGCATTTTATTGAGTTCTAATTCACCGATTTCAATTAATGGATAATCTTTATGAGGCCAAACTTTCGTTAAATCAAACGGATTAATATGATACGTATTGGCATCAGCTTCTGGCATAATCTGCACTTTCACAGCCCATTTAGGAAAATTGCCATCACGAATGGCTGCAACCATGTCTCGCTGTGAAGAATCAGGATCAATTCCCTTCAAAATATCAGCTTGCTCACCCGTTAAATTCACGATCCCTTGCAAACTCTTAAAGTGAAATTTCACCCAGAAACGCTCACCTGCTGCATTCCAAAAAGAAAATGTATGTGATCCATAACCGTGCATTTGTCGATAATTTGCAGGAATACCACGATCTGACATTAGAATAGTGACTTGATGAAGCGCTTCAGGATTCAATGACCAAAAGTCCCACATGGCTTGGGGATCTTTCAAATTCGTCTCAGGGTTACGTTTTTGAGTATGAATAAAATCAGGAAACTTTATTCCATCTCGTAAAAAGAAAGTCGGAGTATTATTGCCAACAATATCATGGTTCCCCATTTGAGTATAAAAACGCAATGCAAACCCTCTCGGATCACGCTCAGCATCTGCCGATCCCATCTCCCCACCTACCGTCGAAAAGCGAAGGAAGGTGGCCGTTTTTTTACCAACACCATTAAAATGTTCAGCCAGAGTATATTGACTCAAGTCCTTTGTGAGGGTAAAAACACCATATACACCTGTACCTTTAGCATGTACAACCCTTTCAGGGATCCGTTCACGATTAAAATGCGCTAGCTTTTCAATTAAGTGCCAATCTTGCAATAATAATGGACCACGTTCCCCAGCAGATAATGAGTTTTGATCGTCTGCAATGGGTGCACCATTTTGCGCCGTTAAATACTCACCTTGATCATTCACTTTCATCGCTCTACTCCTCACTCTTTATCTTGCTTCTTATGTCAAGATGACAATAAAGACCGCCTTCAAGACAGTGCTTGCCATTTTTGACCAATAGATAATAGTTATTTACCGATGAACTAATACTAGTCGAATAAAATAGTTTTATATAACGATTAAAAGTAATCGAAATAATCTTTTTTAACGATTAAAAACAGGTAAAAATTTAAAAAATAAGGAGTAAACAACAAAATAAGTAACAATAAAAAAATTATGGATACAAAAAACGCAGGCGAAATTCGATTAAGCTCACATTAGCTGTTGAATTTAATAACTAACAGCTAATACCTAGTAACCAAAAAACCTCAGTTATTCTTCATTAACATAATATTAATTCCTACTGCTTAACATGCTAACTATCAATGAAATATTAAATGGCATAAAAAACTTTAATACCATTTAATATCAATTAACTAGGTTATTCTACATTGGCCGATTTATGTTAATGCTCATCCATACTATAATCTCTCACAACTTGAGCCACTCGAATTCGATAGTCCTGAAACAAAACCTTTTTACCTTGATGTTGTGCTTCTTGGTGTAAAAAATGATTTCGCCACTGCTTGACTGCCGCTTCATCTTTCCAAAACGATAAAGACAAAAATTTATTTGGATCATTCAGACTTTGAAAACGCTCAATAGTGATAAATCCATCTATTTTGATTAACTCATTTTTCAACTCAGCCGCAATACGAAAATAGGCTTCTTTTCCCGCGACTTTAGGCGTTACTTCAAACATCACCGAAATCATCTTGCCTCTTCCCCATTTTTCATATAGGTTTCTGGAACGGAAGTAAGAAACGTCCGCTTTTCTTCTAAAATAAATTGTTCCCGTTGCGCAAATCTAAAATTATCTTTGCCTTGCTCATCTGTTTTTAGACGTTTTCGATACTGTTCATAGGCCGACAAACTTACAAAACTGATTAAGCCAAATGCCACATTATTTGTCCCTTCATGAGGCAGAAAATATCCCACCAATTCTCCTCCACAAGCCGGAATTATTTGCCCCCAATTTTCAGCATATTGTTGAAAAAGGTTAATTTTAGACGGATCAATTTTATACTCGATAAAACAGGTTATTGTCATAATAAGTCTTTCCTTTGAGATTGATTATCACTTAATATCTGAATAGCAATCAGTGTAAAACGAACAAAACCACTATGCTTCTATCGCCATCGAAGTATCAGAAAATCATCAAGGGACAATAGATTAAGAAACAATGGCAATAAATTACCAAATATCACTTATCTTATGCTTGTTTCACCATCCGCCATCGAGATATCAGAAAATCAGCAAGAGACAATAGATTGCAGAACATCATCAAAGGACAATAGATTACCAAATATTGCTTATCTTATGCTTGTTTCACCATTAGCCATCGAGATATCAGAAAACCATAAAGGGACAATAGATTGCAAAATATCGCTTATATCGCCTCACTCATTGGCGAGCCAACACGTGCCAGTATGTTAACGGCATTACTATCCGGTAAAGCCCTCACAGCCACAGAGCTTGCCATTGAAGGAGAGATCAGTGCTTCAACAGCCAGTAGCCATTTGAATAAACTCATTGAAGGAAGGCTAATTAAGGTCAGAAAACAAGGTCGACATAAGTATTTTCAATTATTCGACCATCATATTGCGGCGTTATTGGAACAACTTCTCAATGTCAGCGCATCAATATCACTCTCAACGACGAAAACAGGGCCAAACAATTCAAGATTAAAGCAATCTCGAATTTGCTATGATCATCTTGCAGGTACCTTAGGCGTTGCCTTATTTGATAGCTTAAAACAAAATCTATATCTCATTGAGTCTGATAACGATACTCAACTGACCGATAAGGGGCATGACTTCTTTAACGCAATAGCTAAAGAAAGCTTGCTATTAAACACGACGAGCCAAAGGCCGCAGTGTAAAGCCTGTTTAGATTGGAGTGAAAGACGCAGCCATATGGCTGGTCAATTAGGTAAATGGATATTAACAGATTTACTTAATAACAAATGGGCGATTAGGGATCTCGATTCAAGAGCCATTGAGTTCACGCCACAAGGACTCATAAAATTTTCTAAACGTTATGGCATATCCTAACGCTTCCAAGATATACCCGTGATACTTGAAGATGCAGGATTCAGCTGGAATTAAAAGCTTTTTAGGCAAGGCTTTGAACAGCGTGCCTAGTCATTCTAAGCTGATGTTCAATAACGCAGTATAAAAGGCTTTTAAACCAGCCCTTTGGGAGTCTGTAAAAGCACCTACTTCTGCGTTGTATCACCTTAAAAGGCAATAAGCATTTCGGCAATAATACGCCTTGAATTAGGCACTTTTACAGGCTCTGAAAACATTCATCTTCAAGTATCACGGGTATAAATAGAGAAGGCATGACGCCTTCTCGACTTTAATCACACTTTATTCATTACACTGACAAGCGGCGTCTGACACTGGCCAATAACACTAAAAAAGCGATACCGATAAACTGTAAACTACCGCCATCATCTTCTTCAACTTTAGGGGTACCTTCTGGCGTTTCTATGACACTCGTCTTTGGGTAATAAAGATCAACAATCAAAGGATCATGATCTGATGAAGAATACACATTCAATGATTTTTCAAGCTCTCCGGTATATTGACTCGAATACTCAAATAAATTCGACTCGGCCGCATTGATATGCCAGTCAATAACACTGACCACGCGCGTCGCTAAACTCTCATTGCCAATTGCATGATCTAAACTTCCCACTTCACCATTGTAATTATATGAATAGGTCGATACACCATTTTTCAAAGTATTAAGGTTAATCAATCCGTAACCTTTTTCAATTTCACGGCCATGTTGTTCATAAACATTCCCTTCTAAAGTTGTCCAGGATGCCGTGCAAATAGGCTGCGCCGTCAAAGAAGTATCACTGATTGAAGTCAGAGGGCAAGTTTGTGCATTTTCAGCACTACCAAAATCTAACTCTGATGCATCATAATCAGTTAATACTCTAAGAGGATCTTCCATGCCATAACTGTTTAAATCACCGATGATGAGTAAATCCCCCTCAATATGTTGTACTGACTCAGCTAATACCTTAGCCGCGGAAACTCTAAACTCATTACAATGCCCTTGTAAATCTGTCGGCTCGGTATATTCACTGTTATCTACCCAGTCCTCGAAACAAGCCGAGCCTTTTGATTTAAAATGATTCACCACGACCGTTAAGGACTCTTCATTAATACTAAAAGTCTGGCCTAAACTATAACGCTGGGTTTTAGCAAATGCAGGATTGAGATCAGGTTGAACGACCGTTTCACTGTCAGATGTCGGCGCCACTGCACGATCCGCAACACCTGCTGTCACGTGCTGCTCTGGCATTGCAATCACAAATGCCTCATCAAGGGGCGACATTTTCTCGGGTCGATATAACAGCCCAACCATGATGGAGTCAGTTCCCAAGTACTGCCCTTGATATTTGTCATTATCACTCATTTCAATAAACTGGTAGGCCAATTCTTTTGGTAATTCTTTATTAAGGGCATCCAATAAATTTTGCAGCGCGCTTTTATCACCAAATCCATTATTTTCAATTTCCATTAACCCAATAATATCGGCATTCATCTCCACTAAGGCATTAACGATTTTACTGCGCTGTAATTCAAAATCCGCTGCTGTTTTGGCCCCACGAATGTCACTTCCTTGAGTGGCATTTTCATTCCCACTAAAAGCGGAGTTGAAAAGATTCAACACATTAAAACTCGCCACACGGATATCAGCATTTTCAGCAAGTTCGGGGGCAGCAGCTCTGTCACTCAAATGAGTTAAGTCACTCATCAAAATTGAATTGGTCACCACTAAACGGTATTCGCCGTCACTAAAGGTCACCATACCTTCAAGGCCGATAATGCGATCGTTAGTGCGAATATAGCCCAATTCAGGTTCAAAATCGGTAAAATAAGGAATAACACCAGCAGGGGCGGGTAAATCAGATTCAAGGATTAATCGATTCGCTTTATTCTTAGCTTCAAGGGCTATCGCCGCACTGGAGAGTGCAGGATACACTTGTGTCGCTTTAACTGGTGTCCCTTTGTGAGATAGCATTAAATTATTGCGCCCCACACTGCCATCATAACCAAAGTTACGTGAAACACGTAAATCACTCTGTTCATCAAGCTTAATCTTCATTCCCTCAACACGCTCAAGGGTTGTTGCCAAGCTCTCTCCATCACTGACAGACAATAATCTGGGCTCAGGCAGTGCAAGCACCCCATCAATGTGCATCTTAGGCTCAAGGGTTAAATCAATGAGAGTCAGGCCATTATCTTCTTTTACTTTTCCCTGAACACAGACCTGAACGCCAGGTTGAATAGTGTCAGGGGCAAGGTCACTTAACGCAACAAAAATGCCACTGGAGCTAAAAGGGTAATACTCTCCCTCGATTTCTTGTAAATAAAAGCCTTTCAGTAACTCGTCTCCTCGCGCGGTCACCACACCTTGTACATACATGGCATTTTCAGAATAAAAAACATTCGGCTCCTCACTTGCCACCGTTGCGAGTGGACTCGCCCCTTCGGTTCCTTGAATGTCATTAATAGAAATAAAATCAGATTCAGTACAATCAATGTCTTGGATCGCAACTGTGTTCATGCCTTCTGTAGTGATAGCGGCGCTGTTAATGTTTGCATGTGCCATGCCTGGCAACATCAAAGCCAATGCCAGTGATGTCATAATCAATTTTGTTCTACAAACCATGTTATCAACCTTATTTATCAAACTTATCTATTAAGCTTATCTAGCAGCCTTACCGATCAAACTTACCAATAGCGTTACTCTTTATGGTGCTAGCACAATATTTCGCATAATGTTCGTACTAAAAACAAGCAAATAGAAAAATAAAAACACAAAAAATAACAAATAAAAAACAAAAGTAACACAAAGTTACTTACAAGATAAAGCCTCTTACCATTAATAAAATCAATAAATTAAAAGATAAACATAAAAAAGGGAGCCTATGGCTAATGCCAGTAAGTTAAGCTTATTGGCATTTTTTATTTCTAGCATATCGCTGTGGTCTTCGTTTGACTGCTCGGGGAAAGGTTCGTGTTCGTCTGGGTTCCAAAATTAAACTTTCAACCATGGCATAAAAATGTTTAAGTTGACGGGGTATTGCCCCTGGCGTTGAGTAAGGTAACCCCACTAATAATCTTAAAATATGCGCTAACGCACCATTAAAACTTAACTGATAAGGAAGATAATCGCCTTTGAGCTGATGGCACATTTTTACCATCTGATAACGGATCAGGTTATAGGTCAGCAAGATCCCCCATAATTCCTGTTTTACTAGCTCTGGCAGCCGACTTCTCAAGGTTAAACGATTGCCGAGCATGTACTGCTTCTGTTCTCGGTATCCTAATTCTATTTCCCAGCGATGCGTATATAAATCCGCGATATCCGTCACTGGATAGCGCATAGGATCGGTCATTGATGTCAACACTGAGTACGCCTTTCCATTAATTTGTCGACTGATCAGCCGGACTTCAAGCTCATCAGGTAGCGCTGGCCATCGTTTTCTCGCATGTGGATTACTTTTTAATCTAACGATTTTATCATTACGCCCCAAACTGCGGAGCACTTCATATTGCACATTTTTCTTCAATGGGATCAACCAATGCCGCTCGTGACCAGCAGATTGCCACTGATTGAGTAGCCCCAGCGAATAAAAACCGCGATCAAATAAAGTCAAACTATGATCCGGTGTAGACTCGATAAGCTTTTCAGCTAATACCATTTCATTGACCCCATAATCATCAAATGCACTAGCAGTCACAAGATGGCTACTTAATTCCATTTGGCAGACCATTCGCACTTGAGGGTATTGACTGTTTTTTTGTCGAGAAAAAGCAGTCGC
>NZ_CANLZC010000071.1 GCF_947495455.1 uncultured Shewanella sp.
ATTGTGTCACCTATATTGATATGAAACTGATTATACAGTCTCTAAGTAGGTGGCCAAATTCACTATACCTCTTCAAAGAGCAACGAGCGATAAAAGAATTTCAAAAGGCGATTGCTGAAGCTGAGAAAGAAGAAAAGATGTATCGAAATCTTCTTGATAAAGCACAGAAGGAGCTTGCTAAAGCAACTGAGCAAAATCGAAGTGATATGGAGCAGAGAATTGCTATTCTAGAGCAGCAATTAGCTGAAGCGGAAGCTAAAGAAGAAAGAGCAAAGAGTATGGCTGAGAAAACACGTAAAGGTCATGTATATGTGATCAGTAATGTAGGTTCTTTCGGTGAAGATGTTTATAAGATAGGTTTAACTCGTAGATTGGATCCTATGGACAGGATTAAAGAGCTTGGTGATGCCAGTGTACCGTTCCCGTTTGATGTTCATGCTATGATTTATACTGACGATGCACCTGCTCTAGAAGCTGCATTACACCGTGAATTTCATGCTCACCGTGTTAATGCTGTAAATCTTCGTAAAGAGTTTTTCAGTGTCGATTTAAATGATATAAAACAAGCTGTTGAGAATATTGCAAGTGTAGATACAGAATTTAAGATGACTGCATTAGCAGAAGATTATTATGAAAGCTTAAGATTGAGTGAAGTTGCTTAACTCGAATTATTTGTACTATCATTTTTTGATCAGATTTATCGATGATTACTCGATGAGCTTCTGGAAATTCTAATCTCTTTTGTGGAATATTTTATCAATCAACCCCAGTCATTTTCACTGGGGTTGATAGGTTTTTGATACATTCAGCCTGATTTTTTTGTAGTTAAAGATTATTTTTTAAGCTTGTGCTATTTTATCTGTCAGTTATTTTTCTGCTCTAGTGTTTGTTATCTTGTTTTTATAAGGAAATATCATGTTAGTTGCGCCTACTGTTCAGCCTTTTTTTCCGCCTTCACGTACGTTAATGGGTCCGGGTCCTTCCGACGTGTACCCGCAGGTGTTAGCGGCGCAGGCCAAACCTACGATTGGGCATCTTGACCCTTTGTTTGTGGCCATGATGGATGAGCTCAAAGCCCTTATTCAATATGCTTTTCAAACGACTAATGCGATGACGTTAGCCGTATCGGCGCCGGGCTCGGCTGGCATGGAAACCTGTTTTGTGAATTTGGTGGAGCCTGGCGAGAAAGTGATAGTGTGCCGCAATGGTGTGTTTGGTGAGCGTATGCGTCAAAATGTTGAGCGTATTGGCGCCATTGCCGTGCTGGTGGATAATGAATGGGGCGAAGCGGTTGATGCCGATGCTCTTGAGCTTGCACTTAAGGCTCACCCTGATGCGAAGTTTGTGGCTTTTGTCCACGCTGAAACGTCAACGGGGGCATTGTCTGATGCGAAAACCTTGTGTGCACTGGCGAAACAGTATGATTGCTTAACAATAGTCGATGCGGTCACCTCCTTAGGAGGAGTAGAATTGAGAGTCGATGACTGGGGCATAGATGCGATTTATGCGGGCAGTCAAAAGTGTTTATCTTGCGTGCCAGGCTTATCCCCTGTGTCTTTCTCGCCTGCGGCAGTGGATAAATTGCAAGGTAGAAAGCATCCTGTACAGAGTTGGTTTCTCGATCAAAGCTTAGTCATGGGCTATTGGAGTGGTGAAGGGAAACGCAGTTACCATCATACGGCGCCGGTTAATGCCTTGTATGCCTTACATGAATCTTTGCGTTTATTAGCTGAAGAGGGCTTAGAAAATGCTTGGCAGCGACATCAAGAGCAGCATTTAGTGTTACGTCAGGGATTAGAAAATTTAGGTCTTGAGTTTGTGGTACAAGAAAAGGTGCGCTTGCCACAGCTTAATACTGTGTTTATTCCTAAAGGGGTGGATGATCTGCAGGTGCGCCAGCGTTTATTACAAGATTATAATCTTGAAATTGGTGCAGGCTTAGGGGCATTTGCGGGCAAAGCTTGGCGTATAGGGTTAATGGGCTACGGCGCTCGACGTGAAAATGTCAGTCTCTGTCTTAACGCATTGAGTGAGGTGCTGAATTAGGCTTAAGATATAAGATCAACACATTGTCAGTCAGTAGAATGCCTTTTTTATCTTTTACTGACTGCTTGTGCGCACTGGTTAAAAATAGATTATTTTTTATTCACTTTTCTTCTTTATTCTTTGAGCTTTTTTGGCATGAGTTTGCTTTTGTCCTGATATTCTTTGTTTTTGGGTGTGATCTTGTTTAGCTAAAGCTGAATACATCCTGACTTTACTTTTGGGTTAATGAAAAACTTCATGATAAACTGCGCGATCTAATTATTTATGTTTGATGATCAGGGCAGAGTATGATCGGTACAGGACTTTCAAAGACTGAGAAAACAGTCGCATTTTCTTTGGCCAGTGTGTTTGGTTTACGCATGATGGGCTTGTTTATGATCATGCCAGTATTTGCTCTTTATGGACAACATTTGACAGGCTTTTCGCCGCTTTGGGTCGGGATTGCCATAGGTGCATATGGCTTAACGCAAGCCATGTTACAAATCCCTATGGGAATCTTGTCAGATAAATTTGGCCGAAAGCCGATTATTCTCATTGGCTTGTTCATTTTTGCCCTTGGCAGTTTGCTGGCGGCTAATGCAGACAGTATCTATGGCGTCGTTGCAGGGCGAGCATTACAAGGTGTGGGGGCCATAGCAGCAGCCGTGTTAGCCTTAGCGGCGGATCTGACGCGAGACGAGCAACGTACTAAAGTCATGGCAGTGATTGGTATGTGTATTGGTTTTTCTTTTGCGCTGTCTTTGCTGGTGGGGCCCATAGTTGCACAGCATATTGGTTTGTCCGGCTTGTTTTATATGACTGCAGGTTTATCTGTTTTCGGTATGTTAATTGTGCAACTCTTAGTGCCTAATCCTATTTCTCATGCCCCTAAAGGCGATACCCTTGCGGTACCGGCTAAGTTAAAAGCCATGCTCAAAGATCCGCAGCTTATCAGGCTTGATGCGGGTATTTTTATTTTGCATTTAGTGTTAACGGCTGTGTTTGTGGCGCTGCCGCTGGATTTGGTGGGGGCGGGACTGCCTAAAGAAAAACATTGGATGCTGTATTTTCCGGCTTTTATTGGCTCATTTATTTTAATGGTGCCGCTCATTATTATCGGCGTAAAGCGTAATAATACTAAAACTATGTTTCAACTAGCTTTGATGATCATGCTGCTGTCATTGGGAGCAATGGCGGCATTTTCTCATAACTTAACTGTGCTGATGCTTGCTATTATCTTGTTTTTTACAGGCTTTAATTATCTTGAAGCCTCTTTGCCTAGTTTGATTGCTAAATTCTCCCCTGTGGGGAATAAAGGCTCTGCCATGGGGGTGTATTCCACCAGTCAATTTTTAGGTGCCTTTTGTGGCGGCTTGATTGGTGGTGGTGCTTATCAATATTTGGGGGCCAGTGGCGTGTTTATTGCGGCAGCGGCTTTGATTATTGTTTGGTTATTGTTGACCTTAGGCATGCAAAAACCTGTGATGTTGAAATCTTATACACTTGAAGCTAATATCGAAAATAAGCAAGATGCTAAACAAATGGCGAGTGCGTTATCTAAGCTTAAGGGTGTGGTGGAGGCCATGGTGGTGCTAGAAGAAAAGGTGGCTTATTTGAAAGTCGATGCGCATTTCGATTTAAGAGAAGCGCGAGCTGTGTTAGGCTTCACTCAATGAATATGAGTGTCTAAATTGAGTACCAAAGTTGAGTATCAAAGTTGAGTACTAAAGTGCACTTGGTTTTACCCAATGAATAACTGGAATCAATGTGATCCAGTTTTATCAGCAATTGCAGGAGAGTTAAATGGCCAGTCGTGGTGTCAATAAAGTAATTTTGGTCGGTAACTTAGGAAGAGATCCTGAAGTACGCTACATGCCCAATGGCAACGCAGTAGCCAACTTTACCGTGGCGACCAGCGAAACGTGGAAAGATCAGCAAGGCCAACAGCAAGAGCGTACTGAATGGCATAACATTGTGATGTATCGTCGTTTGGCTGAAGTGGCGGGTGAGTACTTGAAAAAAGGCTCTAAAGTTTACCTTGAAGGTAAATTGCAAACCAGTAAATGGCAAGATCAACAAACGGGTCAAGATCGTTATAAAACTGAGATTAATGCCAGTGAAATGCAAATGTTAGACAGCCGCGGACAAGGTGGTGGTCAGCAAGGTGCTTATGGTCAACCAAATAGTGGTCAGCAAAATAGTGGCCAACAATATGGCGGCCAGCAAGGCGGCTATGGCCAGCAAAATAGTGGTCAACAGGGTGGCCAACAGAATGTGCCTCAACAAGGCGGTTATCAAAGCGCACCACAGCAAGGTGGCTATGGTCAACAGAATAGTGGCCAGATGAATAGTGGACAACAGAGTGGCGGTCAACAACACGCTGGCCAGCAGGCGCCTCAAGCACAACAAGCGGCTTATGCACCTAAGCCACAAGCTGCGCCTCAGCAACAGCGTCCTGCACAGAGTGCACCGCAGCAACGTCCAGCACCACAACCTGTACAGCCTCAACAGCAACCTCAACAAGCGCAAAACTTCACTCCAGATTTGGATGACGGTTGGGATGATGATATTCCCTTCTAGGTTTTCGCGCCTATAGAGTGCATCTAATGATTAATGCTTGTGACTAATGCTTGTGATTAGTGCTTGTGATTAGTGCTTGTGATTAGTGCTTGTGTTAATAGTAAGATGAATTGATAAAAGTCCTGCTCACGCAGGACTTTTTTCGTTTTTGGTTTTTGTTTTTGGCTTTGTTTTAGGTTTAAGTGTTTCTAATAACCTTGAGCCCACATTTTTAGGTGTGTATTGACTATTATTCAACTCGTAACCAATTGACGTCTTCAGAATCTGGATAGTAAATACAATCTCCTGTACCTTCAACATGAATATTGCTTCCTGCAGCTTTAGCTGCCATTACCGCAGAAGCCATTAGTTTGCCATTTTCATTGGTCGTATTGACAACATATCGTCCTGCTAGTGCGCCAAAAGAAGCGCAATAAGGGCGACCAATTTGATTTTCAACGGTAAAAGCAAAGCTTTCATGGAAATTTATGTATCCAATAATCGATGATCTTACCATTACTCGTGCTGGCTGCAGCACTATTTGAAAAGAATAGTATGAGTAACCCTGTAGTATATTTATTCATCATTATTTCCTTATAAAATATGTTGATTGCTGACTGTGCGTTAAGGTGAGCTTATAGAGTATAGAAAGGAATTTCTGTTTTACGTGTTTTTGATCGAAGCCAGCCTTTAATAATAAATATGATAACAGGCTTTAAAGAGGCTCTTAATGATTAGCAGGGTAAAATCATCACTTGAGACTAATTTAGTAAAGGTTAAGGTGAAAAGATTGGCCAAGCAAGATTAGCCAAGTCATCCATAGTTAAATTTGTGTGAACTGTAGTAGCTTGGTTATTTTTTGGGATTTTGCCCCCATCTCCTCGAAATAGGCAATAGAATGATAGGTCAGTTTGTTTTTTGCATCCGATAATCAATAACTCAGTTAACATAACGAGATAAGTGCAGCTTATTTTATCGTTGAAAACCAATCTCGATAGTCTTTCGGGCTTCTTAAATAGGGAGGCACCTGTATGTTATGCGACTTAATTTAGCCTGTTTTCTCTAGATAAAGCTTTATTTTATTAAAAAGTAGAGGTTTCAATATGATGACGAAGCTACTCATTAAAATAAGCATACCACCTGTTATTGTTGCGTCGTTAACTTGCTCTTTGAAAATAATAATGGCCGTGAGTATAGATATGAGGGGAGATAATAGTGTTGCGTAACTTGTAAATTCCGCACTTTTCATGTCAATTAGGCTAAACCAAAGATAATAAACAAATGCCGATCCGATCGTGCCGATATAAATCACACTGGCTATGCTGGTATAAGAGAAGTTGGTCAGCATTGGATATAGGTTAATATTATTAGTTATTCCCCAAATGAGTACAGCGATTGCGGTTAAGATTAGGGTGAAGATCATTTGTACGTTGACTGTGACTGAAAGGGGTATCTCGTTAAATGATATTCTTTGAGACATAATCGCGCCACTGGCCCAAATGAATGCGTTTAACATCATTAAATATTCCCCAAGCCCAAAAGCATTAATACCGGATAAAATGATGACACCCGTAGAGCAGCAACCTATGGCGATAAGACTGCTTAAGTTTAGTGCTTTAGATAAGACGATTGTGAGGATGCTAACAAAACATGGCATTAGATATATGAGTATTGTCGCTGTGGTGATAGAGAGATAAGCAAGGGATATATTATTGATTAATGGCACAATAAAGATATTTGGAATGGAGAGAATAAAAAGTTTTATGTAGTGATTAGCACAGAGTTGTGGCAAATATGTTTTTACTTGAGTGTATGAGAAAATCAATAAACACAGGCTCGACACTAGTACTGTCATTAAACGGAAAGGGAATGCACCTAACGCTGTTACGCCAATTTGGGAAATAGGGAAGCTACTTCCCCATATACAACCAAGCGCTATACCATATAAGACTGGTTTAGACATCAGTTATACCTTGCGATGATTGACATGCGAGCGTTATTATTTGTTGATGTCACTGTTGATACAAAGTGTGGAACGTTTTCTTTCATAGAGTCGAAAACTAATAGCTTTCCAAAGCATGGAGACAGTGAATCTATAATATTCATCTCATCATCGACGATATGTGTATTACCTCCATTGGTTGTTATCCAGTCTTTTGAGAGATTAAGCGCAACACCAATATTATTTCCTCCATCTTTATGTATCCCTAAAAAGTCGCCTATCTCAAATTTGTTAATATATATTTGAGACATATCATTAATATCTCTTCCTGTGACAAATTCAAGGAGGCGGCGAATAGCGGGTGAATCCATTAAACCTTGCGCCTGTAAAAAAGCCTGTGCAATGGGAACAGAAGTCAAGCCATGGTCGGTTGTGATTCGTTTGAAAAAATAAGCTAATTTGCCCTCACTGTTGTTTCTATAAGCTGCCTTTTTGTGTTTTTCAATGACTTTTAATTCAGTTGATGAGAGCAAGTCGGCCTCGAAATCATCATACTTTACAACATAGGTCCAGCTTTCATCAGTTGTCTTATCAAGTTCTTTTTTTATCGACATTAAATCGCTCGAAAATAACTTTTTTACATCTATGATGCAGTAACCTTTGCGGCTAAAATCATTTTTAAATTCTTGGTTGTAGGCATTAGTCATTTTTCAAAAACCACGACATCACGTTTTTCAAATGTTGACAGTGACAGGTAGATTCGTTTACCTACGATAGATGTATCATCGTATTTTGTAATGTACTTGATGATTTGATCACATGCTAGTCCTGCCATTGCGGATAATGAAGGTGAACTTTGCCAAGCATTGACTTCTCTATCGCCGTCAATAAAGTGATGTTTTAATCGAGCTTCTTGAAATTTTTTAATGTTATAATCAGTATGATAAAAGTTATTCTGCTCACTTTTGTGTACCTGATCATAGTGTTTGTGAATGCCGTCATTAGGATAGATAGGGCCTATTGATATTTCGAGCGGATCTCCCCCAAGTTCGATAACTGGAATATTACGCTCTTTGGCAATAGCATGAATAAGCTC
Organism: uncultured Shewanella sp.; assembly: GCF_947495455.1. Taxonomy (GTDB): domain Bacteria; phylum Pseudomonadota; class Gammaproteobacteria; order Enterobacterales; family Shewanellaceae; genus Shewanella. The sequence continues at coordinate 7,623 of NZ_CANLZC010000071.1, forward strand.
TTCAACGGTGCCTTCTCTAAAATAACCCAGTGCAGCCCATGCAAGCACTATAAATGAAGCGTCACCGATCAAACGTTCTAGCTGTTCTTTATTTGCTCTAGCGAATTCGTTAAAACATTTAACGTTAACATTGGGATTGAATGATTTTATACTCTGTTTGGCGGCATCGACTTTTTGATATCCCACGTGATCTGTTTGGTATAAAACTTGTCGATTTACATTGGATAGTTCAACATCGTCGCCATCGATTAATCGAAGGCCGCCAATGCCTGCTTGTGTTAATAATAATGAACACCAAGTGCCCCACCCCCCCATTCCAAAAATAACGACCTCACTATTTTTAAGTCTTTCCTGATATATATATGGATGAACTCGATTTTTATCGACAAGTCCAAATTGTAATATTTGTCTGTCATATCTTTCTATTTCTTCATTATTTAATATCGAAGAATGATATGAATTATCTTGGAGGAGGTTTGCTTCGTTTAAATGATCGATTAAATTATAGACTTCACTTTCTTCTACTGATATTTCTTCAGCGTTTAATTCCTTAACTATTCTCGGAATTGTCTTTTTACCATTTAGCTTTCCAAGTACGTGTTGTAGCCAGTATGGTGGCTGTTCAACTATCTGAGAGACTTCTGGTATTTCACCTATGCAGATGTCACCATCATCTGCAATAATGACGTGATGAGATTTTTTAAGTAGTGGTTTAGTCATTGATATCATTTTATTTATCTCAAAAAAGCTACATCTTAGATGTAGCTTTAAATTGTTAATTAGTTTATTTCAGTTGAATTTTCTGTCCTTGAGAATACATTGCATTTTCTTCCGTGATGGCAGAAATCCGTTGAGTTAATTTTTTAAATATAATCATTTTGATATCCTTATTTAGTGTGAATAGAATGTTGCGAGCAGTTCATTATTTATACTATTTTTTGTATGTGTAAATACATAAAATGAAAATTTAATAAGTTATGAGAGGTGAATCACAAAATGATTATGAAGCGTTTATTCGGGGGAATATTTTCATAGATTATTTATTGCAAATTGCGCTAAGGTGATGAGCACTTTATTTATTTTAATTGGATTACCTAAGGAAAATATAAATAATTGTTATAGTCATTATTTATATTCTAGGGGGCGGTTTTATGGTTAAATGATGTTTGAGGTAAACGTGTTCTTATCAGGTTATCCTATATGCTGCTTAGTTTTTAATTTCTTTTATTTTTTTACTTTTTATTTAACATAGGAGCCAACTTTAGCCAAGGAGTCAATAATAAAAAATAACACAGGTTTAAATCGTTCACTCTTTTATGAAAGAGGGCAGTGTTTTATGCTCTTATATTGATTCTGAAATCCGTTTGCATTCATCATAAAACTTCAACAGCTCCTATACTGACAACAGATGTTTTCTAAGTCAGGTCTACCTTATGGTTGATGATGAATGGGTAAGAAGCTCTTTGAATCAAAAAGGTGTGATGGTAAAGCAGTTTTCCAATGTGAGTCAGGCCTTTATTCGAGATGCAGCCAGCGCAACGCATGATCTCATTGATATGGGCTGTGCCTATGGCATAGCGACTCTTGCAGTACTTGAAATGAAAAAACACATTATTGCTTGTGACTTAGAACAAGAGCATTTAGCGATTTTGAAGCAGGAAACACCAGAAGATTTATTGCCTTATCTGGAATTGAGACAAGGTTACTTTCCCTATGATTTTGATTTTGAAAAAAGTACCATCAGTGGCGTGCATTGTTCTTATGTACTGCATTTTTTGACAGGCGAAGAAGTGACTCTAGCATTGAAATCAGTGTACGATTGGTTGGTTCCTGAAGGTTGTTTTTATTTATCGGCAGCAACGCCGTATCAAAAAAGTTTAACCTTTATTGACGAATTTAATAGGTGTGAAGTCCAGGGGGAGGATTTTCCGGGTCAAATAAATTTAAAGACCATGAGTCAGTTTATTCGCCAAGAGAGATTGCATTGTATTCCTGAGAATGTTTTGCCTGATTTCACTCATGTATTTACGATTGAGATCCTTACCAAGGCACTTAAAAGAGCCGGATTTACTATAGAAAATGCACATTATTTTGATATAAATTTTCCAGAACAACTGGATCATTTCTTTGGCGGTAATGGTCGCGGTTTTCTGGGGATTATAGCCAGAAAACCTTGTTAATCCGAGTTAAAACCAGGAGGGGGGAATATGCATCGAAAAGATGGAGGGGATCGGTTGATAAAAAGCTTGGTATTGGCTTTTTTATGGGTTGTAGGGGTATTAGGATGTTCTAAGTTTACCCCTCTTCCTGAGAGTGATTATCAACAAACAGATGCCATTGCTAATAGAATATCGACGAATATCGCCGATGATCTCATGTTGGATGAGGTTACAGTGATAGACCATTCACGTTTGGCTAATCAAAAAGGCAGTCGATTAGCGCCGACGCAATTGATCCTTTTTCATAATAAAGCATTAGAAGTTCAGTTATTAAAGCTTAATCCTTTGGTGGCTATGGAGCTTCCTATAAAGTTGCTGATCTATCAAGAACCCACTCACAATCAAGTTAAGTTAGTGTGGAATGATTTTACTTATATCAGTAGGCGATATCATTTGGGGCTGCAAACGCAATTGGCTCAGCAGTATGAAACCAGTCTTGCAGCTGCAACTAAGGGAGTGGATCAGTCTGTTGAAAGTCCATTAACTTTAACTCGAATTGATGAATCCGCTTTGATCACTTTATCCAGTCCAATGAGTTTTGAGTCATCTTTGAAAAGGGCGGTGAATATTGCGCGGGATAATAAAGATGTGATTATTTTTGATATTATCGATTTTCAAAAAGTTGCGCGAGATTATGGGGTTGCGCTTCCAAAAATGACATTAATATTATTTGGCGCGCCAGGCCCTGGCGGGCGAGCAATGAAAGCATCACAGTCTCTTGGGCTCGATGGCTTTCCGCAAAAGGTGTTAGTGTGGAATGATAGTCAGGGAAATACTCATGTTACGTATAATGAGTTACTTTTGCTTGCAAATCGTCATAAAGTACCCGTTAATACAGCATTGCGAGTGATCCAACGCCGAATGGATAAAGCCCTTAAACGTTCGTTTCATTAATGAGGAGCAGATTCAGCTTTTTCCAAACGTTAAAAAATACTCATAAATATTATGTTCTTCGCCTTTGTGAGCCTTCTTCTCAAACCTTATTGGTGTCTTGTAGTTGGTGGCAACACTTTCAATGATGCCTTCGACGAAGTATCAGTTAATTACAGCATTGCGAGTGATCCAACGCCGAATGGATAAAGCCTTTAAGCGGTCGTTTGATTAATGAGGAACTGATTCAGCTTTTTCCAAACGTTAAAAAATACTCATAAATATTATGCTCTTCGTCTTTGTGAACTTTCTTTTCAAACCTTATTGGTGTCTTGTAGTTGGTGGCAACACTTTCAATGATGCCTTCGACGAAGTATCAGTTAATTACAGCTTTTTGAGTGCTCCAACGCCGAATGGATAAAGCCTTTAAACGTTCGTTTCATTAATGAGGATAATGAGGAACTGATTCAGCTTTTTCCAAACGTTAAAAAATACTCATAAATATGATGTTCTTCGCCTTTGTGAGCCTTCTTCTCAAACCTTATTGGTGTCTTGTAGTTGGTGGCAACACTTTCAATGACGCCTTTGACGAAGTACCCGTTAATTACAGCTTTTCGAGTGCTCTAACGCTGAATGGATAAAGTCTTTAAACGATTGTTTCATTAATGAGGAGCTGATTCAGTTTTTTCCAAAAGTTAAAAAATACTCATAAATATTATGCTCTTCGCCTTTGTGAACTTTCTTTTCAAATCTTATTGGTGTCTTGTAGTTGGTGGCAACACTTTCAATGATGCCTTCGACGAAGTATCAGTTAATTACAGCATTGCGAGTGATCCAACGCCGAATGGATAAAGCCTTTAAGCGGTCGTTTGATTAATGAGGAACTGATTCAGCTTTTTCCAAAAGTTAAAAAATACTCATAAATATTATGCTCTTCGCCTTTGTGAGCCTTCTTTGTAAACCTTATTGGTGTCTTGTAGTTGGTGGCAACACTTTCAATGACGCCTTCGACAAGATCGGTCATTTCTCTTTTAGAGTCATAGGTCATAGTGACAGTGTTAGTGCCAGTATCAATGCACTTAAACCTTGGAGGTTCGGCATCGGGCCAGATTTTTTTGAGTTCGACTCGGTGAATATGATCCAGCTGTAAAAAAAGCTCTTTTGGGTGTGTAAAAGTGGTGACTTCGGGTGGCGCAATTTTTGTGAGATGTGGAAATATCCACTTACCAAAGCCTAAGTGAGCATCTTTTGGGGTTAGGTTGAGTTGTTTACACGTTTGAGTGACCAATTCGATTAAGTCTTCATCGGGATAAGTTCCGGAGCGAATGAAAGGCTCTGTCGTAATAAATTGGCATGCATCTAAAATATTCTCAAAGGCTTCATCACCTGCTTGCTCAATGATGAACTGTTCTAATAAATTGAAAATATGTCCTTTCATATTAGGCCTTTCGAGTGAGTGGCAGCTAAACTTGAGTTTATTTGGGAGATGATTTAAGCATAGCAGAGAATGTAAATGAGACGAGGCTATCATCAGTTTTCAGTGCAGATTGAGTTCTTTTTAAAACACTTATTGGAGCTATTTTATTTATATCATTAATCTATTTGTTTGACTGGTAGAGAGGTTTCAATACTTTCTCTAATACATACTATGAGTATTGCTGTGGTGATTAAAATAAAAATACCTTCTAAATAAAAATGGTTTAGAGTGATTAATGAAGTAATATAAATGCCGACTCCTCCGGCGGAATAGACTGAAATTGTCAGCAACCCTGAAGCCGAATTGTAATGATCTTTGACAGTATTTAAGGCGCGAAATGATAAAATGGGAATGAGGCACACCATTGAGATGGTGCATAGCACGCCTGGTATGATCCATAACCAGCTATTGGCTTGTTTGCTGATGTTAAAGTTGATGCCGAGAGTAATAGCGATAAAGGCGGCAATGAATAATAATGTTATGTAGAGGCGGATCATGTGCTTTTCACTGATTCTTTGATAGACCTTTTGAATGAATAGCGGAAGGAGCATTCCTGGAAATAATAATGGAAAGAGGTATAAGGCTAAATCTTGAGTTGCAATGGTATAATGTGGCATGAGCCAGAAGATGATAGCGATATAATAACTTTGTGATATGGATGAGATACAGGCAATACCGACAATACTAAATAGAAACCTGTTATTTTTCATGTGATTAATCATGGCGTTAATGTTGTCTTTTATACCCATTTGATTATTAATATTTTGAGGTGAAGGAGGCAGTTTAGTCAGTAGGAAGAGTAAGACGATAAGCCAAAAGGGGATAATAAGAAAAGCATAATTCCATCCTAGATCACTGGATAGCCAGCCACTAACGTAAGGCATAAAAAAAGCAGCCGAAAATCCAGCTACCATAGGCATGGTCAGTGCCTTTTTGATATCGGCTTCTTCTGTAAGATAAATCATGACAAAACTTCGAGAGCAGACAATCAGTCCTCCCATTAAAATAGCACTAACAATGTAGCTTATTCCCCAAAACCAAGCATTCGTTGATATCGCAATGGAAGATAAAATTACAATACTGATCAATGTGAGAGAGATGAGAAAACGCTTTATTTCAATTCTATCGATCAGAACGCCCCAAAATATCGAAGATAAACCCGATAGAATAAAGGCCAGTGAAATAAATTGGTGCAGTAATGTTTGTGTTGTTTTAAAGCTATTTAATAAATCAGGAATAACGGGCAAGGCGACTTTCATGTATCCCCAATAACTGAGTAGTAAACACATGGGGATGTAAAGGATAATATGGTGCTTATTTCGAACAATGTCATTCATAAGAATATCATCATGTTATCATTTGGTTTTGTATTAATAATTATGGAGTAAAAATCATAATGTTGAGCTAATATCTGTCTCAGAGCACTTTAAAACACCATTATCGGCAAGCTCTAATTCTGCATCTTGAGCTTTGAAAAAGTCCCATAAAATTTCAAAAACATCTTTGTTATCTTCTATTATTAATAGCTTAAGAGTGCTGCTTTGAGTCATTGTGTGAGCTTGTCTTTGGCTAATTATTACAAAAAATGTCAATGATATTTCATTCACTTAGTGTGTAGCATAGTGACGGCATAGTTGATGCGCAAGGACATAAATATGCCTTCACTTTCACCACGGTCAATATTCTCAATAGAAGCAGTTTCACATCAAATGCAGAAGTCTCAAGATGATGATTGTATGAAAGTTTATTCACCTGAAACCCGTAACGTTCGGGAGTCGCTGAAATGAAAAAAAGCGTATTAAGGTTTTCGTCTTTGTTAGTCTTGCTAGGACTTTTGATTGTGAGGCTGGTGGCATTAGGCTTATATCCATTGATGGATACAACAGAGTCTCGTTATGGTGAAATGGCAAGGTTAATGCTTGATACGGGTAATTGGTTAACACCTCAATTTAGTTATGGAGTGCCCTTTTGGGGGAAGCCACCATTACAGACTTGGATGAGTACCGCTTCTATTTTTGTGTTTGAGAATAATGAATTTTTTTTGAGATTACCGCATTTTCTAGCGGGTATTGCGGTCTTGTGTTTCATTTATCGATTTGCAAAGTATTGTCAAATTTCCGCGATGAGCAGTGTTATCGTCCTCACATCAACAGGGGTGTTTTACATCTGTGCAGGGGCGGTAATGACAGATATGGGATTCACCTTAGGATTGACCTTAGCCATGATAGGCTTTTATTTATCTTGGCAAGGTAAAATTGACTGGGGATATGTTGGTTTTGTGGGATTGGCAGTGGGAATATTGGCAAAAGGTCCAGTGACTTTAGTCATTTTTGCTATTGGTGTTGGGATTTGGCTATTTTGGCAGTATGGTTTTATTAAGCCTTGGAAATTATTGTGGCAAAGGACACCATTATTGTCAGGCACTTTACTGATGTTGGCGTTATGTTTACCTTGGTATATTGCGGCAGAATATGCAACTCCCGGTTTTTTAAAATATTTTATAGCAGGTGAAAATTGGGACCGTTTTATTGATAGTGGCTGGAAAGGGGATTTATACGGCAAAGCTCATGACCGAATGCGTGGCACTATTTGGGTGTATTTTGCTGTTGCTTCATTGCCGTGGAGTCTTTATTTACCCAAGGCATTATATCATCTATATAAAATGGGCAAGAGTGGTTTTGATGAGCAAACGGCTTTTCTTCTTTGCTGGATGCTTTCTCCTTTACTGCTTTTTACTTTCGCGGGTAATATTTTGTTTACTTATGTATTGCCCGGCGTGCCAGCATTGGCTTTATTGATAGCGAAGGCTTGGGGAGATTTTGGGGTTCCTAAATTGAAAACAGTGGCGTTAAGTATGGCCGTATTACTTATTTTAACATTAATAGGCTTGAGAGATGGACCTGTTAAAGAGAAAAGTGAGAAATGGATATTAGCGCAACGAAGTCTTTCGTTACCCACTTACTATTGGGGGAAAGCTCCCTTTTCAGCTGAGTATTATAGCCAAGGAAAAGTTAAGCTTGTTAAGCCTAAAGAGGCATTATCTGTGTTGCCTAAGACACCTTACTATATTGTTGTTAGCAATGGTGTATTAGAGAATAATACCTTATTTGATCGCTGCCAAAGGCAGGCAAATACGGATAAAAAAGTGTTATTGCTATGCGGAAAATCATAAAATATGTCATGAATATTCATTATGAGCCTGTTCGTTTCTTGCTAGTGGGAGGCAGTGTTTTTATTATTGATATGGTTATTTTTATTATGCTGTATCAATGGGAAGCTATGTCTACTTTTAAGGCGAGGTTGATGGCATTTTTGGTTGCAACAATTTTAACTTGGATGGGAAATAGATACTTCACCTTTCGTCATCGTACTCAGATTGATAGGGGATTTCAGTTTACTATCGCATTAGTCATATCTTGCTTTGCCGCAGGGATTAATTTAGCCGTATTTTATGTGTTAAATGCATTTTTACCTGGGACGATAACCTTTGCTAGTTTGGCTTTATCTATTGGGGTGTTGACTGGATTAGCGGTGAATTGGTGTGGTTCGACTTGGATTATTTATCGACATATTAAACAGTAAAAACTAAACACTAGTTCTCTAAGCACTTCTAAGGGTAAGGCGCAAAACCACTCCTGTAATCGTTGGGGGCGATAGGGAGAAGTGGCTTTGCTATGAAAAATGTTTGAGACAGATGAAATGCTTTTCGCTGCCTTATTCTTTATTTTCTACATCCCATTGACTAATGCCTATGTGGTGCAGTAAAAAACAGTATTCCTGATAGCGCTTGAACCAATGTTTTATCGTCTTCATCATAATGCCCTTCCGAATTGGGATTGATAGTTATCCCATTGGCTAAAGCCAACATGAGTGAGATAGTGAATGAGATAGCGATAACCCATCGTCACGGTAACGTTTGAACCAGTATCTTATACGCTTCATCGTCTTACCCTCATCGTATTGTGCTTTCAACTTGATAGTTATCCCATTGGCTAAAGCCAACATGAGGCTGTGATAACCAATAGTCGAAATAACGCTTAATCAGCTCTTTCATTAGATTCATCATGGTTTCCTCTGGGTTTACACTGACACTTACGACATTTACTACATGAATAATTCGTGCCAAATTTGGCATGTTTATTTCACATATATTTACAGATACTTACCTAGAATTACTTTTCCTGCTTCTCGCTTTTGAGGATAAATATGGTGCAAATGCACCGTCATGGTGCAGTTTTCATGGACGCTAAGTGTTAGCATTCTTAAATAACTTGTGGTTATACTAATGTATCAAGATGATTAATCGTTAATCACACTTTCGTAGTTTGCTGATTGATGTCGTAATGAGGAAAAAAAGTGATAAAAGTAATGAAGCGAGTTTTTACCCCTATTTTAGTGGGGAGTGCGGTTATTGCGATGGCAGGCTGCCAAACTGTTAACCCTTATACTAATGAAACTGAGACAGCCAATGCAACGACAGGTGCTGTTATTGGGGCGATTGCAGGCACTGTTATTGGTGTGGCTTCCTCAAGTAAAAGTGATCGTGGAAAAGGTGCATTGATAGGGGCTGCTTCTGGTGCTGCTGTTGGTGGCGGTGTGGGGTATTATATGGATGTGCAAGAAGCTGAGTTACGAAAGCAACTGCAATCGACTGGCGTGAGTGTGACACGTAGCGGTGAGAATATTATTCTAAATATGCCCAATGCAGTGACCTTTGGCGTAGATCAAACTCATTTAAGTCAAGGTGCCAAAAATGTGCTGAATAGCGTTGCACTTGTTGCAAAAAAATATGATAACACACGCTTAAATGTATTGGGTTATACCGATAGTTCAGGCTCGGCATCATATAATCTACGTTTGTCTCAGGTGCGAGCCAGTGAAGTGTCTAATTACTTGATGTCTAGACAAATAAAGTCTAGTCGTTTGAGTTCACAAGGTATGGGGGAAGTAGACCCTATTGCGACAAACAGCACAAAAGCAGGGCGATCTCAAAATAGGCGTGTAGAAATCGTCATGAGCCCGCTGTAGTTCATGTTGTGAGTATATCGTCAATATAGAAGTCACAAAAAGCCAAGGATGGTTTTTTACTAGACTTTAAGATTCTTCGTCAAACTTCTCATTAATGAGTTTACACACGGCATCGAGCGCTTCTTTTGCATCTTTACCTTTGGCGACAAGTGTGACGGTTTTCCCCATGCCACTCTCTAGCATCAGTAATCCTAAAACGCTGGAAGCCGATGCTTGTTTATCGTCTTGGATCACTGTTATTTCAGCATCAAATTCAGAGGCTAAAATAGCAAGTTTTGTTGCTGCTCTTGCATGTAATCCCAGTTTATTACAAATCGTGATTTCTCTTGTCAATTTCAACATAAGTTAGTTTAACTCCCTATGCCTTGCTTGCACTTTATGTTTGCCACCCATAAAGCGTCTTGCTAATTGTTCTGCGACATAAACAGAGCGGTGTTGTCCGCCCGTACAGCCAATCGCAATAGTAAGATAACTGCGATTATTGCGTTCTAAATGAGGCAACCAAGTGTGCAATAAGTTTTCGATTTGCCAAATGAGTTTATTGACCAAGGCTTCTTGGTTTAAAAAGATTTGAACGGGTTCATCTAAACCTGTCATGGGCCTCAATTCTGGCTTCCAGTGAGGATTAGGTAAGAAGCGAACATCAAATAAAAAGTCTGCTTCTTTTGGCATGCCATATTTAAAACCAAAAGATTCAAAATTAATGACGAGCTCTTTATGTGTACAGCCTAATAAAATTTCTCGAATTTTATCATTTAATGCATAGATATTAAGTGTTGAGGTATCAATATAGTAGTCAAAACGTTTTGAGAGTGGTTCGAGCAGTTTTTGTTCGAGTTGAATGGCCTCTAATAGTGAGACCTTACTGCGAGAAAGCGGATGTAATCGGCGGGTTTCACTGTAACGTTTTAGTAATACTTTATCATTTGAATTGAGGAAAAAACTACACAGTTCAATATCGCTGGGTAAATTCCCTAAATGCTCGTTGATTTGTGCTTCGTCAGCGGGCATATTGCGAATATCAACGCTAATAGCGACGCGCTCAGTGCTGCTCGCAAGTTGCTCTAGCAATGGAGTGACCATTGGAAGGGGAAGGTTATCGACGCAATAGTAGCCAAGATCTTCAAGCACCCTTAAGACGACGGATTTTCCCGATCCAGAACGCCCAGAGACCATGACAAGTTTCATTGAGTGATCACCTGATACAAACGAGCATCATCTTGGGTTTTTCTAAGTTGCTTTAAGATGGCTTTATCATTTAATTTTTCAGCCATTAGCGAAAGTGTTGGTAGATGTTGTTCACATTGCTCAGCAGGCACTAATAATGCAAAAAGAATATCGACGGGTTGTTTATCGATTGCTTCAAAAGCGATGGGGTCCTGACATTTGATGAGTACGGCAATAGGTTGAGTGATACTCTTTAATCGCCCATGAGGGATTGCAATACCGTTACCTATTCCTGTGCTGCCCATTTTCTCTCGTGCTAGAAGACTTTCAAAAATTTCTTGGGCAGAGAGTTCTGGGTACTGTGCAGCAGCGATATCGCTAATGAGCTCCAGTACTTTTTTTTTGCTACCAGGCGTTGCACATGTTGTGCATTCTGGTTTCAGTATGCTGCTTAATTCCATCATTAACTATTTAATTTCATATTGTTTATTGTTTATTCTGAAGTGTTTCATTTTCAGAAGATGTATGCTTTATTTTAGTTTATTGAGTACTTTTATGACAGATACAAAACCAAGATATTAAGAGTAATGATGATTTCATTATCTTAGGTAAAAATACAGGTGAAACTAAGGCGCTCATTATGGATCTGATTGAAATACTGTTCAAGCTTTGTCTGTGTTTCTTATTATAATTCATTTATTCAATGTTAGCCTTAGGATTTGCTCTGTAAAACCATTGCTTTTGAGTAACTTTTAATCATAGTGTATACGAAAAAGAGTTACGTCATATACCAAATTTTATACAAATAACGGTTAGCTTAAACATTCCGGTTGAATTTTAAACAATTCTTGTCAATTTATAAGTTTTTCCGTTGGTTTGATGGGGGGATTAACATGGCTTCACGGTATTTAGCTATGGTTCTTCGCGCCACCTTGATCCCTTGTTCGGCGAGTAATAGCGCTATTTTACTGTCACTTAATGGCTTTTGTTGATTTTCATTTGCGATTAATTTTTTAATCAAGGCGCGGATCGCTGTGGAGGAGCACTCTCCACCATCGTCGGTTCCCACATGGCTGGAGAAAAAATACTTGAGCTCGAAAATACCTTTGGGAGTATGCATGTATTTTTGTGTGGTGACACGGGATATGGTGGATTCATGCATATCGACAGCTTCTGCAATATCGTTAAGTACCATAGGTTTCATGGCTTCTTCACCGAACTCGAAAAACCCTTGTTGAAATTTAACAATACAGTTAGTGACTTTTAATAAGGTTTCATTACGGCTTTCTAAGCTTTTGATAAACCACTTTGCTTCTTGCAAATGTCCGCGAATAAATTGTCCGTCAGCTTGATTTTTTGTACTGCGAGCCATGGAAGCATATTGTTGATTAACATTAATTTTTGGCATATTGTCTGGATTTAATTCCACATGCCAGCGGCCTTTCACTTTTTTTACAGAAACATCTGGAACCACATATTCTTCTTTATTCGCAGAAATGGATAACCCTGGTCGAGGGTTCAGCGTCTGTATTAAATTAATGGCTTGCTTTAATTCATCTTCTTTGAGTTTCGTTTTGCGCATAAGCAAGCGAAAATCGCGTCCAGCAATGAGATCTAAATAATCTTTGATCAGTAATTGTGCGTTTTTTATGTGGGGAGTTTCGATAGAAAAATGATCAAGCTGTAATAATAAACATTCACCTAAGTCTCTAGCGGCAACGCCAATAGGATCGAAGTGTTGGATCCGTTTTAATACCGCATGGACTTCGTCGATTTCGATTTCGTCATTACCCATAGCCTCTAAAATGTCTTCACAGCTTTGAGTGAGGTAGCCACGTTCGTCAATGGCATCAATAATCGCTGTGGCAATGGCTAAATCATTATCAGAAAAAGGCGTTAAATTTTTTTGCCATTCCAGATGTTCATACAAGCCTTCACTAGTTTCGCCTTGGAAAGGCATATCATCGCCAATGGCATGACTGTTGCTCGAAGAGCTGCTGTAAACTTCATCCCAAGAAGTGTCCATGGGGAGCTCATCTGGCAGTGACTCTTTAGTGAGGGCTTCAGGGGTTTCAATGGCGGCATTTTCTTGAGGTGGTTGGGGATCTTGATTAAAAGTATCCTCATCGACTAATGATTTTTGTTCATTATCATGGTGTGGGAGATCATTCAGGCCTTCATCTAATTCTAATAAGGGATTACTTTCTAGGGCTTGTTGGATTTCTTGTTGTAATTCCAATGATGACAACTGCAGCAGACGTATCGCCTGCTGTAATTGAGGGGTCATAGTTAAATGTTGACCCATTTTAAGTTGAAGTGATGCTTTCATGTTACCGCTATTCCCTACTTGTCATGATCCTAATTTATTGAGCGCTATTCATGTCGAATGAGAAGTTGAAGCTCAATCAGGCGGCCATTGTGTTTTCATTCATTACCAAGTCGCAATCTAGGCTAATACGATATTAAGTACGATTAAATGAAGTGGGAATTGTTACCCGCAGTTTTAATTTTTATTTTAATACGTTTTTAACGACTTACTCATTAATATTCACACTATAACTTGAATTGCTCGCCTAAGTACACTTCTCTGACTTGCTTGTTGTCTAAAACTTCAGCAGGTGTGCCTTCGGCGATTAAATTACCTCGACTCACGATATAGGCATGTTCACATACATCCAGTGTTTCACGAACATTATGGTCTGTAATTAAGACGCCTAAGCCTCTATCTCTTAAGTGTTCAATAATTTTTTTAATATCAATGACTGAAATCGGGTCAACGCCTGCAAAAGGCTCATCCAGTAAAATGAACTTAGGGTTTGCCGCAAGAGCACGAGCGATTTCGACTCGTCGTCGTTCTCCGCCGGACAGGGCCATACCTTGACTGTCACGAATGTGGGTTATATGAAATTCCTCAAGTAAATGTTCCAGTTGCTCTTCTCTGTCTTCTTGCTTTAAGGAAGAATGGGTTTGTAAAACTGCCATAATATTGTCTCTGACAGATAGCTTTCGAAAAATACTGGCTTCTTGGGGTAAATAGCCAATACCTTTACGTGCTCTAAGGTGCATAGGGTTAGTTGTGAGCTCTTCATTATTAAGAAATATTTGCCCTTTATCACTTTGCACTAAACCGACAACCATATAAAAAGTAGTGGTTTTACCTGCACCATTTGGGCCGAGTAATCCCACGATTTGCCCAGTGTTGACTTTTAAGCTCACATTTTGAACAACGGTACGATTTTTATAACTTTTTGCTAAATTTCGAGCCTCTAGTGTAATCGATGTCATTCTTTTACCTGCTTTTGTGCCGAGGTGTTTGTGTTTTGTGTTGCTGTATTGGGATCGGGCTCAGTGGATGACGTTAACTGGGAAGTTAATGTATGTAAGCGATCCGTTTTATTGATCAGTTTTTCAGATATTGCTTTTAATTCGCTTGCCGATGCTGTGAGCTGAGAAAGTTGATTTTCCAGTTGTTCTTGTTGTGGCGTTATTTTGTCAAGTTGTTCTTGTATATTGATTTTTTTGAAATCAAATTCAGATGATGAAATATTGCTATTGGCTTTACTGGCGGTTAACTCTGTGAGCTGTGTTTCCAGTTTTTCGCGTTTATTGGCCAATAATAATAGCTTAGTTTTTAGTGTTTCGATTTTTGTGTTTGGGCTTATATCGTTTTTTTCACTTAATTTTTCATCGATGAAAGCGGTTGTTTTGTTTTGGGTGGATGCCAGTGTGTTAGCTGCTACTTGGCCCTCATCTGGTTGCTTTTTATGTGTGTTTTTTGTATGGCTATGTGACTGTTGCGTAAGCGGTTGAGTTGAGTTATCGGTATTATTCGCAGGTAATAATTCTACTTGTGCGGTCGTATTGGTCTGTGTTGATTTTTTATAGGTTTCAGGTTGGATCACAGTAATGACTCTGTCTTCTCCTTTACCTGTACTTTCTGCCAATAACTTCTGTTGCTTTATGTTATATCGAATACGACTACCAGTGACACGACTGCCACCTTGGGATAGGCTGGCTTCACCAATTAAGGTTAATGTTCGCGTAGAGAGCTCATAATGAATTTCATTTGCGCTGGCTTGTGCTGGGCGACCATCATCCATAATTTGAAAGTAAGTGGCGGGAGAGCCGCTGGCTATGAGTGTTTTGGCTGCGTCATCACCTTTAGAAAATGCTTGTAATTCATCAGCATTAATTTTAATACTGCCTTGAGTGACGATAACGGGTCCATTAAAGACTAATTGATTATTCTTGATATCAGCTTCTTGACTCGAAGCGGATATTTTAACCTCTTGATCTAAATCTCCTTCTTTGGCTACGCCATGAAGACTAACAAGGCAAAGTAATGTGGCAATAATGGATTTATTTAGTTTCATATTTTCCTTCTACTTGACTGGTCAGCTTGACTGTTTGTTTATTGAGATCGGCATAAAGGCCTTTACCTTCAATAGTAAAATCAACACCTGTTATATAGATATGTTTATTTGATGTCATAATTTTGGTGTTGAGATCGAGTTCTAAAAAGTCAGTCTTGACTGTTCTTAAGGGTTGGTCAGTACTCAATGAGTCGATAATGACATTGTCTTCTAATGTCACTTTTCCTGTGATTTTGTTCAAGGTGCCTTTTTTAGCTTGTATTCGCCACTTTCCTTGCCGATTATCGGGATAAATTAAATAAACGGGCTGGGTGAAATAGGTCATGTTGGTGATGTCAAAATGTTCCATGTGCTTGGCAGACACGCGACTGCTGATGAAACCCAACTTGTTATATTCTATTCCAGACAGATCATTAGCGATATAATCAGGGTGGTGACTGATATCGATGTTATTGGCTTGATTTTCTTTTTTCGATTGTACCTGCCAATATAAAATGATCGCAGTACTAAATAAAAGAATGATGGCGATGCTAACACGACTCATATGCTCATTCCATGTGCCGTTTCAAATTTATTTTGGCTCAGCAACAGTAAATCGGTCAGTTCACGTAATGCCCCATATCCGCCTTTAAGTGTGGTTACCATATCGGCATGTTGTTTGACATAAGGGTGACCATCAGCAACGCAAACTGATAAGCCTACGGCTTTCATTACCGCTAAGTCCACCATATCATCGCCAATGTAAGCCACTTCTTCAGGACTCACTTGATAGTGTTCGAGTAATTCATGATAAGGGACCAGTTTGTTATCTATGCCTTGATAGATATGAGTGATACCCAGTGCAGTCATTCTGTTTTCTACGATTTGTGATTGGCGGCCAGTGATCACTGCCACATTAATATTGGCAGAGAGTGCCGAGCGAACGCCGTATCCATCACGTGTGTGAAAAGTTTTTAGCTCTTCTCCACTGTTACTCATATAAACGAGTCCATCAGAGAAAACCCCATCTACATCACAGATCAATAACTTAATGCTTTTAGCTTTTTCCCAAACTTTATCTTCAATAGGGCCATAAAATCCAAAATGTGACATCTTATATAACTCCTGCTTTGACCATATCAAGCATATTGAGTGCACCTATGACTTGTTGTTGAGTATTAATGACAATCAAACCATTAATATTTTGTTCATCCATCAGTTTTAATGCTTGTGCTGCTAGTATATTCTCATCGATGGTCACGCAGCCTTTAGTCATGACTTGGTTTATCGGGGTGGTGCGTAAATCGATCTCTGCATCGATGACGCGGCGTAAATCACCATCGGTAAAAATACCCACTAAACTTTGATTATCGTCGACAATGGCGGTCATGCCGAGTCCTTTTTTGGATATTTCATATAAAGCTTCTGAAATACAAATATGATGATTGACAGAAGGTAAATGTTCGCCTTTATGCATGATGTCTTTAACTTTTAATAATAGCTTCCGCCCTAAACTACCACCTGGGTGAGATAATGCAAAATCATCTTGAGTAAAGCCCCTTGCTTGTAGTAAAGCGACAGCTAAGGCATCACCCATGACTAAGGTTGCTGTCGTACTTGAAGTGGGGGCTAATCCTAATGGACAGGCTTCTTCAGGCACTTGTATGCATAAATGCAGTTGAGATAATTTTGCCATGTTAGAGTTGGGGTTCCCTGTGACCGCAATTAAGGGTAATCCTAATCGCTTGATAACGGGAAGCAAGGTCAATATCTCCTCAGATTCGCCTGAATTGGAGATAGCAAGAATCACATCATTTTGGCCTAACACGCCTAAATCACCGTGACTGGCTTCACCCGGATGAACAAAAAAAGCCGGTGTGCCAGTACTGGCCAGTGTGGCTGAAATTTTGTTGCCAATATGCCCCGACTTTCCCATGCCCATGACAATGATTTTTCCTTTACAATCAAACATAAGCTGACAAGCTTGGGAAAATTCAATAGAGTCGACATATTGATAAAGGTTTTCGAGGGCTTGTTGTTCTACTTGAATAACGTTTTTGCCCCATTGGCGTAATTTATTTTCGTCTATCATTCTGCTCACTCTATAAAATATTGCTAGGCCTTAGGGTGTCGTTTAAGACAGAAAAAGGGCCGTTTGATATAGGATAAAGGTTATTAGGAGTGCAACCCCATGCCAAGGCTTTAGTTGTCTTGCACGCCCACTTAATAAAATTAAGACCGCCAATGCACTACTGGTTCCTAGCACCATATAATAATCGCGACTGGTGGCAGAGGTATCGATAGTGCCAGGTGCGATAATTGCAGGTAGTGCTAATACTGCCAAAATATTGAAGAGGTTTGAACCGACAATATTACCAATGGCTAAATCATCTTCTTTTTTGAGTACACCAGCAACACTGGCTGCCAGTTCTGGCAAACTTGTTCCAATTGCGATGATGGTGAGCCCAATCACTAAATCCGATAAATGATAGGCTTTTGCGATACCGACGGCGCCTTGCACCATCCAGTCAGCCGACAAGGGTAAAAACACTAAGCCCACAATGAGCCATAATACCGCTTTAGGTGTGGGAACGTCAGTAGGAATTTCATCACTGTGTTGATTGGCGAGGGGATCGTCAACTTTATTTTTTAAGGCATGCCAAATGAGGTAGCCGATAAGAATAAAAAATACCGCCAGTAACATCATGCCTTCCATTCGGTTTAAATAGCCATCATATAAAAAATACCCTGCGATTAACGTTGCTCCTAACATCATAGGGATTTCACGTTTTAGAGTCTGTGATTGGACGGCTATGGCACCTAATAATGCTGTAATACCTAAAATAAGAGTGACATTTGCGATATTTGAGCCTAATGCATTACCTATGGCCATATCTGTCATGCCATTGATTGAAGCAGTGGCTGCAACAAACACCTCCGGCGCTGAGCTTCCCATGGCGACAATGGTGAGCCCGATAAGCATAGGTGGTAAACCGAAATTACGTGCAAACGCAGCAGCACCATAAACAAATTTGTCAGCACTCCAGACCAGAGTAACCAGGCCAAGGAGTAGTATCAGAATATTAAATAGCATTTGATTATAATTTTTAGAAGTATTGGCGAGCATTTTCGCTGGATTTGACGTAAATTGAAAGTATTGAGGCAAGATAGTCTAGATTATGTTGTTTCTATATTATCAATTTCGTACAATTTATCACTCTATTTTTGTCAGGGAGACCTGATATTTCATCTTATTACATGCCGGAATTTAAGTATGACTCAAACGCAGAAACCGCTCATTGAGATTCGAAATTTGGGCTTTAGTCGTGGACAACGTGTTATCTATGATGATGTCAGCTTATCTATTCCAAAAGGAAAAGTGACGGCCATCATGGGGCCGAGTGGGATTGGAAAGACAACCTTATTGAAATTGATGGGAGGTCAGTTAACTCCAGATTCAGGGCAAGTGTTGTTTGATGGTCAAGATATTCATAAAGCGAGTCGCGCGGAGCTGTTTTCTATACGAAAGCGTATGAGTATGCTTTTTCAAAGTGGGGCACTTTTTACTGATATGAATGTCTTTGATAATGTGGCCTTTGCATTACGAGAACATTCTGGGTTGGCTGAACCTATTATCGAACGTATTGTGCTGATGAAACTTGAAGCGGTAGGGCTACGTGGTGTGGCTAAACAAATGCCCACTGAATTATCAGGTGGTATGCAGCGCCGCGCCGCTTTAGCAAGGGCGATAGCATTAGAACCCGAAATGGTGATGTACGATGAACCTTTTGCTGGGCAAGATCCTATCTCAATGGGGGTATTGGTTAAGCTTATTCGAGAGCTTTCAGATGCATTAAATCTCACATCAGTTGTGGTTTCACATGATGTACAAGAAGTATTAAGTATCGCTGATTATGTCTATGTCATGGCTGATAAAACCATTATTGCCCATGGTACACCTGAAGCGCTTCGTAATACGGATAGTGAGCAATTGAAACAATTTATACAAGGTGCGCCTGATGGGCCTGTGCCTTTTCATTATCCAGCAGAGGATTACCAGCAAGCGTTACTGCAGGGTTTGAAATAGACGTTTCAATAGATAAATAGCAGGTAAATTTAAGGATAGGTGTTGAATGAGTGTGATTGACAAAATCGCCAACGTCGGGCGCTGGGCGATTGATAATGTCATGGGCATAGGTCGTGCCGGCATTATGCTTTATCGTGCAGTGGTAAAAGTCCCTAGAGTGAAAAAAGGCACCCCTTTGCTGATAAAGCAGTTGTATGTGGTGGGCGTGCAATCTATGGTGATTATTTTAGTATCGGGCCTATTTATCGGCATGGTTTTGGCGCTTCAGGGCTATACTATTTTGGTTGGCTATGGTGCGGAGCAAAGCCTAGGTCCTATGGTCGCCTTAAGTTTATTGCGTGAATTGGGTCCTGTGGTCACGGCGTTATTATTTGCAGGGCGGGCGGGATCGGCATTGACTGCTGAAATAGGCTTGATGAAAAGTACAGAGCAGTTATCCAGTTTGGAAATGATGGCCGTTGACCCTTTAAGGCAAATTATCGCTCCTCGCTTTTGGGCTGGGGTTATCAGTTTACCTTTATTGGCGCTGATGTTCAGTGCTGTTGGGATCTATGGTGGTCATCTTGTTGGCGTTGATTGGAAAGGGATTGATTCAGGAAGCTTTTGGTCGATTTTACAAGCATCGGTTGAATGGCGAAAGGATATTGTTAATTGTTTAATTAAGAGTGTCGTCTTTGCTGTGGTCGTGACTTGGATAGCACTGTATCGAGGCTACCATGTTATTCCAAATCCAGAAGGGATCAGTAAAGCGACAACGCAAACAGTGGTGCAGTCTAGTTTAGCTATCTTGGCATTAGATTTCTTAATGACCACTTTGATGTTTGGCCAGCAATGATGAATCTGAGCTGAACATATGTTGAATATGTCTATTTAGTTTTAGTCTGCAAGTGTAATGAGATGATAAATTAATGGGCATATCAAAAGTCGGCGGTAATCATGAGTGTGGGTTACCGTCAATTGATAAATGTAGATACATTGAGTATCGAGAGTGAGAGTGGTAATAAAGGTATGTTGACACGGAAAATTGAAATACTCGTTGGGCTGTTTTTGTTGGCAGGATTGGCGGCGTTTCTAGTGTTAGTCTTTAATGTGGCTAATGTACAAGTGAGCAGAGGTGATAGTACCTATACCTTGTATGCCAAGTTCAGTAATGTTGGTGGGTTAAAAGTACGCTCTCCAGTTAAAGTGGGTGGAGTTGTGGTTGGACGTGTGACTGCGATTAAACTCGATCCTGTAAAACTTGAACCTGTTGTAACCCTAGCAATGGATAAGCAATATTCTTCTTTTCCTGATACCAGTAGCTTAGCGGTTTTAACGTCAGGCTTGCTGGGGGAGCAGTTTCTTGGGTTAAAGCCTGGGTTTGTCGACGATGATGTATCTATGCTGAAAAATGGTGACAGTATCGATGACACGCAATCTGCGTTAATTCTTGAAGATTTAATTGGTCAACTGTTATATAGCATGTCTTCTAAAGGCAAATAAATGGAGTTGAAACTATGTTGAAAAAATTATTAGCCAGTGCCGTTACGGTTATCTTGTTAGGGGCGAATGTGAGCGCTTTTGCCCAAGATACGAATGTGCATACTGGAAAATCGTCAGCGGATCAGAAGGTCGTCGATCCAACGAGTATTGTGATTGATACTAAAAACCCTTACTTAATGATTGAAGGGGCGGCGAATAAAACCTTTGCCAGCTTTCATAAACAGCAAGCAAAAATTAAAGCCGATCCAAATTACCTTAAAGTGATTATTCAAGATGATTTAATGCCTTATATTGATTCTCGATATGCTTCATATAAGGTCATGGGTCAGTATTTAAGAGACAGCACGAAAGAGCAGCGCAATAACTTTGTAAAGGCATTTACGGGTTACTTAGTAACCACTTATGCTCAAGCATTTACTGAATATACAGATCAAACAATACAGTTTTCGCCTGCTGAAAATTTTGCCAATGAAAAAATAGTCAGTGTTGATGTACAAGTTATCGAGAAAGGCCGTCCGCCGATTAAATTGACTTTTAAAGTCAGGCGCTTGAAAGATGATACATGGAAAGCCTTTGATCTGATTGCAGAAGGCGTGAGTTTATTATCAACGAAACAGTCTGAAATAGGTAATCTGATCCGTCAGCAAGGCATTGATAAAGTCATAGAAACCTTGAATGAAAAAGCACAACAATCTATTACCAGTCAATCTAGCGAGAAAAGCGAATAGTGCCGACTTTTACTCAACAGGGCGAGGTCTGTCATATCAGTGGTCATTTGAATCAAGATGATGTGATAGACTTGTGGCCGAAAAAAACGACTTTATTAGCGGCAAATACTCAAGTATTAGATTTAAGTCAATTGGCATTTAGCGACAGCGCTGGTATGGCTTTTATCTTTGAATTAGTGAGTATTAGCGCCAAACAAGGGCAGAAATTGACTCTAAAAGCGCCTGCTGATCAAGTCAAGAAATTAATCCAATTATATGATTTAAAAGACTTCTTCAAAGAAGTTGTCTGAGGTGAAGAGATCCATGGAATGTAAAGAGATAGAAGGTATACTGCTTGAGGCTTTGTCTTTAGAAGAAGTGCATGTTAGCCAAGAGGGGACTCATTACAAAATTATTGCCGTGGGTGACTGTTTTGATGGAATGAACCGCGTTAAGCAGCAACAAACAATTTATGGACCATTGATGGGCCATATTACTAGTGGTGAGTTACACGCTATTACTATCAATGCTTTTACTGTTGCGCAATGGAAGCGTGAAAAAGTATTTAATATGCCAAGTTAGAGAACCATTGTGGATAAATTAGAAATTACTGCCAGTCCAGCACTGGCGGGTAGCGTTGTGATCTCTGGTGCAAAAAATGCGGCTTTACCTATCTTGATGGCAGGTGTGTTGGCAGAAACCGATTTTATTGTGTCAAATGTGCCTAATTTGCGTGATGTTAATACCAGTTGTGAATTATTGCGTTGTCTTGGTGCTAAAGTGACCCAGTCAAGTACTGGTCGAGTGTGCATTTCAACTCAAACGTTAAATGAGTTTTGTGCCCCTTACGACTTAGTTAAAACCATGCGTGCCTCGATTCTTATTTTAGGCCCTTTGCTGGCTCGTTTTGGTAAAGCGGATGTCTCACTTCCTGGTGGATGTGCGATTGGTGCAAGGCCGGTCAATTTACATTTGCAGGGCCTTGAGCAAATGGGGGCGCACATTGAAGTGGATGAAGGCTATATTAAGGCCCGCGTTGATGGCCGCTTGAAAGGGGCGCATATCTTTATGGATATGGTGAGTGTTGGCGCAACTGAAAACTTGCTCATGGCGGCAGCGTTAGCTGACGGCGTGACAGTGATTGAAAATGCGGCACGTGAGCCAGAGATTATTGATTTGGCAAATTGTTTAATTGCCATGGGCGCCAAAATTCAAGGTGCGGGCAGCGACAGTATTCGTATTGAAGGGGTTGAATCACTTCAAGGTTGTGAATATCGAGTGATGCCAGATCGTATCGAAACAGGTAGTTTTCTCGTTGCTGCAGCTGTGACACGCGGACGTATTCGTTGCTTAGATGCGGATCCTTCAACTCTTGAAGCCGTATTGGCAAAGTTGGAAGATACGGGTGCGACTATCACCACAGGTAAAGACTGGATAGAGCTGGACATGAAAGGTAAGCGGCCAAAGGCGGTGAATATTAAAACCGTACCTTACCCAGGATTTCCAACCGATATGCAAGCGCAATTTTGTGTGTTAAATGTGTTGGCCGAAGGAACAGCTACCATCAGTGAGACGATTTTTGAAAATCGGTTTATGCATGTTCCAGAACTTATTCGTATGGGCGCTCACATGGAGCTTGAAGGGCATACTTGCGTTATTCAAGGAATTGAAAAACTCAGTGGCGCACAAGTGATGGCCACTGATTTACGAGCGTCAGCCAGTTTGGTTATCGCGGGCTTAGTGGCAGATGGTGTGACCACAGTGGATCGTATCTATCATCTGGATCGAGGTTATGAGCACATTGAAGATAAGTTTAAAGGCTTAGGCGGCCAAGTGACTCGTGTGCAGTAATTTAATTTTTAATAAAAGAAGCCATTCTCTTGAATTAATGCCAGTAAGTTAAGCTTATTGGCATTTTTTATTTCTAGCATATCGCTGTGGTCTTCGTTTGACTGCTCGGGGA
>NZ_CANLZC010000072.1 GCF_947495455.1 uncultured Shewanella sp.
CATTGTGTCACCTATATTGATATGAAACTGATTATACAGTCTCTAAGTAGGTGGCCAAATTCACTATACCTCTTCATTTCGCTAAATATCTTTGTCTAATTTTAAGATTATCTTGGTCCCACTTTTTATAACCAAATTTTTTCGTTAATTCATATCGACTTGTTTTATACACTTCAGATTTATGCTCAAAATTTTTGTTACCGATAACACGATTCTTATCTGGCTCTAATAATGTGAAATTGCCAAGCCTATAAATAAAACTTTCTTCAATGTCTTTAGGAAAGTTTTCATTCCACTCAGAAGGTGGGTTCTCAGGTAATATATGCTCAAGTGAACCATTATCATACTCAAAATCAAATGAATGTTCAGATAAGTGATTTTCGATACTATAAACTATATATCTAGCCAATTTCGCTGATCTTTTAGTTCTAATTGATTTGGATTCAAAATTATGCTCGAAATCTTCATCGCTGACGTAAAGTGGTTGTAATATAATAAATATATCTTTTGCTGTTTTAGCAGTTCCTGCATTTATTGCTTTACATGCTTCATTATATTTAGACTCTAGCGCATTTGGGTTTAATCCTGAGACGACCATGTATCTAAACGAAATTACAGAGCAAATTCGTAAAGTAGCAATCCAATCATCATGTTCTAAATACAAATAAGCATTAATCAACAATGGATAACATTGGGTCACATTAAATAGACTTAATTCTCTAATATGCCTTTTAACTTTTACCTCTCCTTCCCATAATTGATGAGTTGAGTCACTTAAAGCTGCATAAACCTCTGAAACTTCACTCATACTATTTAACAACTCAAAAGCTGTATTAGGTGTATTGATGTGTCTTTTAACAGTTTTAAAAAGCTCTTTCTCTTGTATCAAACCATTTTGCATCATCCAGTAATGGCGTAGAAACTTAGGAAAACCCGAATATGAGACATGATTTATCGTTACATCCCAGATATTTTTAACATGACTTTTATCTGTCTCATCAACTATGGAAAATAAATAGTTTTTCAATAAATCAGTGACTGATAAATCTAAGCCTCGATCATTAAGAGTTTCGAAAATAAGGTAAGCACTTAAATCATCTGTTGCGGTAATTTGGATAAACAACAAGCTATCAGAAACATACTCAACAAAAGAAATTAATGAAGAAACATCTTCGTCTATAAAAACTTCATCTTTGATTAATTCTTTATAGTAATTAAAACAGTCGAAAAGTAATTTATTACTTTTAACGGTAGATTTGATATTTACTGGTTTTCTAAAGTTGGTGAGATAAGTCGAAAAAAAAGGATTATTACTTTCATTTAATTCAATTTTATTTTCATAATTTAATGAAGATAGAGATTTTTTACCAATGAAGTCGGTTATTAATAGGTCTATTCTCTTTTCATTGTTTTCAACGTCTATTTCTCGTTTAACTAAATCATTCAATGTATCGACGACAGCTAATACTAATATAGTAAGAGTTGTTAATCGTTGCTGGCCGTCAATGATATCATATTCTTTTTTTTGTTTAGATACTAAAACGACAGATCCCATGTAGTGTTTAGAGTCACTTTTTCTGTTAGTTTCTATATCTAACCATAAATCGCTCCAGTGGGTTTTGTTCCACGAATAGTCTCTTTGATAAAGGGGGACTTTGAATTTATTATCACCTTTGATGATCCCACCAAAAGTATCAGTCTCTGCATTTAAAAAATTCTCTGCTGACAATGCCAACTCTCCTTCTAAAAACCTAACATTTACATACTGTATTGACTATTAATAAAGGAGTAACTAACTATTCATCTCGATGAACCATGAAATCCTGTCTGGCATTCCAACCTCCCCCCTCTCACACACTCCCCACCCAGCCAAAATACCCTCAAACGTTACTTATGTAAATAAATTGTTTTAAACAAATGATAACTAGCATAAAAATCCATGATCTGCCTCACAAGGGATTGAATGACGCTTTTACCTTTACTTTTACCTTTGCCTTTACATTTTCCTAGCCTTTTGCCTAGCCTTAAATCATGTTAGCGCCATTTTAGAATGTAGGTAGCTACTTTAAATGATGATTTATCTAGCACAACTCGTTAGAAGAAAGCCGCTGCTATTGCGCTTTTAATGTTAATCATCCCCTATCAAAGTGACTAAAGTTGGTTTAAATAAATGGCAAATACACTAATTCCAACTATTATTTTACACTCTTTGGCGTCTCTTTGATGAAAAATAAAGGCTAAATATGACGAAATGGATTTATGGGATTGTCTTAGTATGCTTTAGTTTAACGGCTCACGCAGCGCCGTATAATTTAGTGGGAAAATGGCAAGGAGAATATCGCACTTACATGTATAACGACGGCAGTGCTCAAAAAGGCATCTCCAGTACCACCTTTACAGTACTAGAGCAAGATAACGAATTTTTATATGCTACGTCAGAATGGCGCAATAACACTAACAGTGCACGAAAGTCTGAGATGGCTGGCGATATGATGAAGTCAGCAAAAGAAGAATTGTTAGGCATCTTTAGCTTTGATGGAAAGGAAGTGGTTTTTATTGAGACTAAAGACAATGGCATGTATTCAATGCGAATTATTGATAACGATACCATGCAAGCAATGTATATTGAAAATCAACACCATGAAGCCACATTATTTAGAATCATACTCAAACGGGTAAAATAGAGTGTTATCGGCAATCTATGCAAGCGAGTCGATGCAAGCAAGCCGATGCACTTTTTCGCACGCTGTGAGAGAAATGTTATTCACTCCTTGCCGTTTCTAGGACTAAAATTCTGACTTTGACCTTGGGGCTAGCAAGATATGCGATACCAAGATCTAAGTAACTATTTTAAAGGTGAGTTATCAAGCGACAACAGCATTGATAACCCCTTTTATTCCTTCTCGATTAACCTCAGTCCCTCAGCCTTAATTGACAAATTAAGTTATTTCTTTTAATTCAATTATTTAATTTAACCAATTAGTTAACCCAATTAGTTAACCCAATTAGTTAACCCAATTAGTTAACCCACTTAGTTAACCCAGTTAGTTAACCCACTTATTTAACCCAGTTAGTTAACCACTTATTTAACCCTCTTATTTAACCCACTTAGTTAACCCACTTAGTTAACCCACTTAGTTAACTCACTTAATTAACAAATAGGGCTGCAAATAAAATACTCAGCGGCAAGAATCCCAGCCAATATACTGTGGCAATCGGCGCTGCGAAACCTGCAATAGCCAAATAATAAGATAAACACAAAAGCGGTAATGCCAATACTCTCAGCAGTTTCACCTGCAAAGGTTTAATGTTTACGTTAAACACGGTTTTAAAGTGTTTATGCATGGCCAAGGCCAACATGACTATCGCCATTTGTTGCAGTAAAAAGCTAAGCAGCATTGGGGTTATTCCTTGTTTTTGACAGTTTATTCTTCCTCTTCTTCGGCAGCATCTTATCTGTTTTATTTAACAGCCTTTTATTTGACTGCCTTTTATTGAGTGCGCTTGCTGTTTTAAATAGCAAAACCCCTGTGATTAACACGAGCAACTCAAACCCCAAGTACACTCCATTTTGCTGCTCAATAGCTTGGATCAGCCTTTGAGGTTGCAAAATAACATCCAGAACAGGCAATAACACGCAAGCGGCTGACGCCAGAAATAACTGTGTGATCCAAGCCCTATGCACCGAGCAAAGCACACTGTGTAGCAAGCTCAATAGCCAAGTGAATAAGAAGATGCTCACTTCTAAATTCGCGCGGTCATCAATCTCTATGGGAAGCAAACGGTTGGCATAAAAGTAAGCTAAAACCGCCAAGATTAACCCCATAATACCTGCAATATTTAACCGCTCAACCATAAAGTGGCCCATATGGCGCTGTTTGGTTTTTTCCAAGCGTTTATTCAACCAAATAATCAAGCCACTGGCGATCAGGCCGCTAGAAAGTAAACCGCTAATAAAAAATAGCCAACGCAGTCCAGGCTCGGCAAAATGAGCCTCATGTAAACCATAAAAAATGCGCCGAACTTTTCGTGGCGTGCGCTCATCAGTCATGCCCGCTAATGCTTGCCCACTGTGGGATGAAAAAACCAGCACATCCGCTTTATTTGACAGAGATAATTGTTTACTGCGCTCAACAATGATGCGGCCGTTGGCATCAAAAGGATACTCAAAGGAAATACGTTTGATTTGGTGATCTTCACCCCACGCTTTTTCAAGCTGTTTTTGGATCAAGGAAAAGTCTGTGATCGGCGCCTGATAATCATGAGCCGGCGTGACTTTAGGCAAATAAGTGGTGACTTTTTGATTGAGCTCTCGTGTGCCTCCTTCTAAATAATATTGCGCGCTCCAAGGCATATAAAGGCCGATATAGATCACCAGCGCACTGGCACAGATCATGACAGCAAAAGGAATGGTGATGATCCCCGCAAGGGCATGAAAGTCGGTTAATGTTTTAAGCCAGGTCTTTTTACGCAACATGAAGAAATCACGGAAAAAACGCCTGTGAGTGAAAATGCCGCTAAACACTGCCAGCAACATAAACATGGCAGCCACACCAGTAAAATAGCGCCCGCCGACATTTCTTAATTCAAGAGAATAATGAAAAGCTCGAAAAAAATCCCCTCCATGAGTTTGCCTCGGGTTAACTGGCTCGCCATTATCACTTTGAAGATACAAAGATTGCCGTGTATCGCCTTGCCGCCACTGCAAGCGCCATTGGTGACTTCTCTCGCTTGGTAAATGAATGTGCCAGTTTTCCTGCTCCTTGCCTTGTGCTTTGAGTCTGGCGATGGAAAGGTTAATCAAGGCCAAGTGCTTGTCTTCATTATCTATTGTTCCATTGAGCTCAGGCCGCATCCACTGGCTGATCTCATCATTAAAATAACTCAGCGTACCGGTTAAAAATATCGCAAATAACAGCCAGCCGATGATCAAGCCAGTATAAGTATGCAGCCAGATCATAGTGCGTCTGAAATCCGGCTTCATAATAAGCCTCCATAGTAGCTGCAGATCCCAATAAAGATCAGGCTATAAACCACAATATTACGCCAAGCCTTTAATGGGGAGTCTTGGCAAAAACAGTCAATGATCACGGCAAAAAATACCAAATAACTCAACATAGTGGCGATTAAGATCGCATCTTCTACAGGGTAATGAAATAAAGCCCGTTGCACAGGCACTAAGGCCAGGCTCGATAAACTGGCCACACAATAACCACCCACGACGGCGGCCAAACAACGAACACACAAGGTTAAGGAAGCTTTCATAGACTCTTAGGATCAGTGAATTAACGACAAGAGCCAAAAACAAGTGACTTGTTTTTGGCTCAAAGGTTTAAACAAAAAATTCAACACTTTTATTCAAACATAAAGTTAGTCAAAGCTTTTGTTAATCAGTGCTTTTATTAATCAAAGCTTTTGTTAATCAAAATTGTAGCTCACCGTGAGCTGAGCATTACGGCCATCACCAGGCAGGCCACCGATAAACAGTGCCTTGCTGTAATAGGTGGTATCGGTCAGATTGCGCAGGCTCAGCTGAATATCCCACTCTTCTATCTGATAACCAATACTGGCATCCCATAGCACATAAGCATCGACAACTGAGTCTGGCAAACCAAAATCGCTTGAATTAATACTGCGCACATCTTCATAAGTCACACCTAAGCTCAATGTGACAGGCGCAGGTAAGACAGAAAATTGATACTCATAGCTGCTCCATAAACTGGCAAACTTTTGTGGTACCCCTTTAGTGTTAACCTTAATCTGATCAGGTTCTTTTTCAGAACGTATGCTATAAGCATCTTGATAAGTGGCATTAAGATTCATTGACCAAACGTCATTCAGTGCCAAGTTTAAATCAAACTCCACCCCTTTGGTGGTATCGTTATTATCGTAATAGTATTGCGGCACACTGATGTTAAATTCAACATCATTGACGTTATCGTTATACTCCGGATTTGAATAACGTAGGTTAGTACGTTGGGTCTTAAACCACACTAAAGAGCCGAGTAAGTCTTCATCAAAGGCGGTAAATCTAACACCGACATCAAAAGAGAGGGATTCTGAATCTGGAATAGGATCCACATCATCGGTATTTTCAATCTCGCCTAAAACACTATAGGTCATTCGGCCCTTAGCGTAATTCACAAAAGTCGCCAATTGTTCGTTAATACGATAATTCAGCCCTAAATTATAGGTGGCGCCTGCATCGTCGGTATCGGCTTCTTGGCTTTTTTCTGGTCTACTATCTGTGCCTTTATGCTGATAACTTTGCTTTGTCCCTGAGTAGGCCACACCAAAACGCCCTGTTAGCTTTTCGGTAAAATAAAGCACCTCTTGAAAACTCACTCCCCAAGCGGATACCGATTTGTCATAATGACTTTTTAATACAGGATCATAATCTTCAAATGAGCCTGTGCCCCAGTTGGGATTGCGAATATCTAAAATGTATGGAATAGGATTAGCGTCATCGCCAGCACCGTCGGCATCATAGGCTGACCAAGATTTTAACGCCATATCACGATTTTCAACATTCGCACTGAATAGATGCTCACCCTCAATCATGGGAAGTGACCAAGTCACTGTGAGATCGGCAAAATATTGCCAGGTTTTTTCATCGGCTTGAGTCCGTCTGTATTCCTGACGACGGGCGGCATAAGGATAAAGCACACCGTCTATGACTAAGGGCGCTCTAGGATCGGCATTGATCTCACCCTTTCGATTCCAATAGACATAGTTATAAGCCCCCGTTTGACGAACAAAATCAGAAGAATATTCACGATAGGCGAGTTGCTGATGCAAGAATACATTAGTATCGATATCCATTTCATGTTGTAATTTAAGGCGCATCTCCTGCCCCTCATTGGGTCTCGATAAAGGTGAGATCAGGCCTTGTTCTCCCAGATCAAAAGGCTTTAAGCCATCGGTCGAAACCAGAGAATCAGCCAACTGCTGCCGTTGCTCTTGTGTTAATTTGATCCCAGTCTTCTTATCACCGTCGCCGTCACTGTCATTGGGTAAGTCTTGCCAGCCTATCTCTCCAGGACTGGCATCGATGCCATCATAATTCATAATTCGCACTGGATGACCAATAGAGTCCACTTGCACTTCATCATCGATATAAGCCGCAGAGAAAATAAACTTATTATTGTCATTTAACTGATGGCTAAGTGAAGCATAAATTTCACTGCGCTCAGAACTTAGCTCTCGGTAACCGTCACTGGATCCATAGCTGCCCACCAAGCGATAAGCAGTTTGCTCTGTTATCGGCGCTGTGGCATCAAACATCAGAGAGTGACTGTCCCACTGACCTATGCTAGCCTGAATTTGGTAGTTAGGAACATACTGAGGTTTTTTCTCGATCATATTGATTATGCCACCCGCAGCGCCCATGCCATATAAGCCCGTGGCCGGACCTTTAAGCACTTCAAGGCTTTCAATATTGGTTAATGAACGAGTGGGATTGTATGAGTTACCTAAACTGGCACCACCATACATGCCATCTAACGTATAATTAACACCTAAACCACGGATCACTAGATTATCACCAATACCGTAATTATTGCCCGCTTGCGTCAGCCCGCTGACATTACGAATACTGTCCTGCAAGGTCGATATGCCCTGCTCACTCAGCAATTCACTGTCTACCACTACGATAGCCGCAGGCGTTTCCATTAAAGACATATTTGACTTAGTTGCAGTACTTGAGTCTAAAACCATTCGGTTGTGGCGAGCATATACGCTGATCCGTTCAATATCCGCCGGATCTTGCGTCAAATTCAGCACATTGTTGTCAAATGTGACCCACTGATCGGCAGCACGCTTATCATCTTTATGTTTAATCACCACCTGAGTTTCATTGAGCCAGTGTGCTTCTAAGTCAGTATTCACCAAGAGCGCTGTCAGACTATGTGCCACCGAATCCATATTCAGCATAAAATTGTCAGGTAACGGGAGTTGTTCCAGTGATTCTTTTGTGACATAAATGTCAATATTATTCGTCTTAGCAAGATTGAATAATACCGAGCCAACCGAGGTAGGCTTAATGTTAATTGCTTGAGCTTGTGAGGCATAAGTCGGTAAAACGGTGACACAAACCAGTGACATAGACAAAGCTAATGCTTTCATTTTAAAGCGAGGTGTTAACAACATGGATTAATTGATACTTCATGGTCATTCAATTTGAGCGCGAATGATAATGATTATCAAAAGCGTTGTAAACAAATGTTTCCTATTTTCTTACAAGTTTATTACTCTTCGCTTTCAATCATTTCTTTTAAAGATTATTTTTTCAATTAGTTATCACTAATAATATTCATTTGTGAAAATATGTACGAAACAAAGATTATTTTATTACAATGATATAGCAAATTAAATGAATTGATTACTTTTCAATCTAATTAACTTGAAGTCTGCTTAACTTGAACTTTTGAATAATGAGTGTCAAAACTGGCCATTTTGGCTATGCAAGCAATAATAATGATTAAAGCTGTGCATTTGCACATACTCGGTATCAAGCCAAAGGGAATTCAATCATGAATATTTTTGTTCTTGATCACAATATTGATCAATGTGCTCAATATCATTGTGACCAACATGTAGTCAAAATGATCCTTGAAAGCGTACAAATACTCTGTACCGCTCTCAATAAAAAGGGCGTTAACACACCTTATCGCTCAACCCATATTCATCATCCCTGTGTGCTTTGGGTGGAAACCTCCCATGAAAATTTTTCATGGCTTAAGCAATTAGCCCGTGCGTTGAATCAAGAATACCGCTACCGATATGAAAAAAAACAAGATCACAAATCCATTGCAATACTAGATACCATTCAAACATTGGAACATGAAATCGAGTATGAACATCAAGGTTTATCTGAATTTGCTCAAGCCATGCCCGAGCACTATAAAGTCGCCGGCGATCCTATTAAAGCCTACAGACAATTTTACCTAGGGGATAAAATGCATTTTGCCAAATGGAGTAAACGCCCCGCCCCTCACTGGATCACCCATACTCGCTAAGCACAGGTATCAAGGATGAAGAATATGAAATATCTGATCATATTGCTTTTAATGAGTTTATCAGGTTGTGCTGTACAAGAAGCAAAGCAAAATCACAAGATTTATAAAGGCTGTACAACAGCAAAAGAAAGGGTTATCGGCAAAAATATTCCTTATATTATTTGGGGCTCAGTCAACGTCGATAAAAATTATGAACGTATCGCCGCAGCGACCATACCCGGTGTCACACCTAAAGCCACTTTTGGTGAAGTTTTTTCAAAGCTTGAATCTAAGGGATGTAAAATTTGGCTATGGGGAGGATCTGTCAGAGATTTTTTACTGGGTAAACCCGTCTTTGATATCGATGTCAATTTTGATTGCCCAACAGACACGCTTGCATCAATCATTAATGAGGCTGGATGGCAACCCTTTAAGCAAAAAGGTGTCTATTTCAAGTTAGGGAATAATAATAAGAACACACAATACGAACATCTAGAAGGAAAACATTTTTTAGAATCAGTTGCAGCCTCATTATCTGATCTTGAATATACGGCCAATGCATTAGCCTATGACATAGAGTCAAAAACAATACTGGATAAATCCGGAGAAGGTGTTAATGATGCTTGTCAAAAAATCGTCAGGATCCCCACTGCGTTTGGAATTGAAAATGAAAATACATTTAACGCTTGGAATATCGAGAGTCAACAAAGCATCAATAATATGATCAAAAAACTAAGAGGTTGGAAACTCAAAAGTATTGAAAACTTTAAGTGGGCGCCCAAAAAAAATAATGTGTCAGTTGAAGAATATCTTATAAAAGAGACGCTTCTTAAAAATCGCTTTCCAACACAGTTATTTATTGAAGAGCTCTGTTGGATATCCGGTGGACACTATTCTAGGACCACAGGTTGCAGTGATTATCTTTGCCAAGGTCGCGGACAGGCATTCTGGCAAGCGATAGAACACAGCTTAACTACAAGGCATAATATACCCAATCTCATTAGCACGGAATATTTAAAAAGTACCGTCGCGGCAGCATTACCTAAATGTCATATTAAGGGAGTAAAATAAGGGATCAAAATAAGGCACTAAAATAAGGCACTAAAATAAGAAACTAAAATAAGAAACTAAAATAAGAAACTAAAATAAGAAACTAAAATAATAAAGAAGCAAAATGACGAATATGGATCAATCCTGTTCATCATTTTTCATGTCATCATTCAATAGTGAGATCAATCCATATCTTTAAGTGGCCATAACACAATATGATCGTCTAAGTACTTTACCTGTTTTTCATCAATGACACGACCGTTAATGGCGATCCCCGCTTGTTGCATAGCCTCTTTTGAACCCGTCAATAACGGATGCCATGAAGGCAGCTCTCGTCCTAAAAACAGTCGCCTATAAGTACAACTATTAGGTAACCAAGTCAGCTCAGCAATATTATCCATACTGACTTTAGTGCACCCTGGCACTTTTGAGAATCGATGAGCATAATCTTGGCATCCACCTTGCTGATGCTCTAATAATTCACAAGCCACATTCGTGTAATACAAGGTTTCCGTTTCGTCATCGATAATCTTATTTAAACAGCATTTTCCACAGCCATCGCACAAAGACTCCCATTGGGACTGAGTCATTTCAGCTAATGAAATGGGTTTTCCAAACGGTACACTAATCCTCGTCCCAAAAATGCTCCATTAAATTTTCATTTTCGTCTACTCGAGCTGAAGGATCATTGACATCGTTATAGGACTGCCCTTCATTAAATGAGTCATTTGACTCTTCAGCATATTGCACGCCGCTACAACCATCATCCTTCATTACATTTTCAACTTTCAAAGGCAACTCTTTTAAAAATCGATTACTGTCCATTTCATACAAATTATTTGCGATGTCCCATTGTAATGTTTTGGAATGCTTATTCATAAAATTATGAACTTGCTCCGCATTAGGTGCTAATGCTTGATAAAAAGGAAAAAAAAGTCCAGGGAAATATTTTTTGGGTTCAAACTTTGCCAACTCACTTTGAACATCTTTATAGACTATAGCAGCTTCAAATAAGCGTTTTTCTTTTATTAACAATTGAAACATGCCAATTTTATTAACCAGGACATACCAAGAGGAAGAAGCAAATTTATCTATCTGTCCCATCTCTCCATAAATTGGATTATGAAAATTCTCCTCTTCATTCTTTTGGATCTTATTTTGACATTGCGTTTCTTTCTCTATTTCTTCTTGATTATTTTGCTTTTTTTCTACTGCTTCATTCTGTTTATTCGCTTCCTTCTTAGCCGATTTTTGTTCAAATAAATACTCTAACTGTCGCAACACAACAGATATCTCATTCGCTTTATCAAGCTCTGCGACCTCA
Source organism: uncultured Shewanella sp. (assembly GCF_947495455.1). GTDB lineage: Bacteria > Pseudomonadota > Gammaproteobacteria > Enterobacterales > Shewanellaceae > Shewanella. The sequence goes on from NZ_CANLZC010000072.1 coordinate 11,371, forward strand.
ATGTTTCCAAGGCTTGAACAAAAGTCAATAAAATATTCGTGATAGTCAATGAGTGGCTTTACTTCAAAATGTTGCGACGCTCCCTTTTTATCATTAATAATCATTAATAATGATTTAGAAAATAATTCAATGCCTCTTTTCAATGCTTCATTAAATCGATTAATTGGAGACAAATGCTGAGAATGAAGTTTTAATATATTATGATACTTTGTAAGCCTCTGTATGATCATTGATATATCAGAAACATTCTGGTTAAGATCAATTGAAAAACAAATGAACAATACATAAACATCAATCACCTTAGAATCATCAATATGCTTGCGTATTTCATCTTGACAAGGTTCAAATTCTCCATTTTGAAATGTTTTTAAAATAGTAGATATTGAACTAGGATTAACAGTACTAATTCGATTCACATTCTTCAAATTTAAAATAAATTCTAGCGTATCCATTTTTAATTCCTACCTAATAGTACTGACTCAAAAAATATAAGCCAACAGGTGTGATCATTAACATGATGAAAGAAGTCCACATTAATTTCTTAAATTGATAACCTTCCCTAGATTGACTCAAAGGTTCAACACTTTCAAGGGCAGATTGAAACTCAGACATGTCCATTTCTTTTATAATTTTCTTCAAGTCAACGATATATCGGTGCCGAGCATTATGGTTCGGGTTTTTATAATAACGACCTAAGAAACCATTTAATAAAATAATTAACAGTATTTCATAACAAATCTTTGGATAAATTTTATTTGAAATCAAGTCTTCTAATATATGAAAAAAATACTCTCCACCATCAGAGCGCTGAAAAAACTCAATTTGAAAATCATTCCATTTCAAAGGAGACTTCATCTTACTAATCATCATTTTACATTTTTCATCGATACTCAACACAACTGAAAACATAATATATTTTGTTATTTTATTACTATATTTATCTGATACTCTATTTTGAACCAATAATAGTTCTGAACGTATCACTTGCCTAAAGCGAATAAGAGCATTTGCCTGAGTATCTTCAGAGCTTTTCAGCATAACCTTTTCTAATCGTTCAACAGATAAGAGCAAGTTTGTTAATGTAGACAACAAATTTAATTCACTTGACATAACAACTCCTGATAATAATCACTTTACCAAACAATTAACTTTAATCATTTGAGGCGAATTAACATAAAAAAATTCTGAAATAATGTTAGCAACGTATTCTATAAAATGTAAATCATTTCTATTATTCAAAATAAAATTCAATGTATTATTGAAACTACAAAAATCTACACTTTCAATTGCTTTTTTAAACCGAATATATATATCTTCTCCAGAGTCTAAGCCTTCACATAAAAACTGTAACACAATAAAGATACTTTCCTTGTTTCTAATATCAAGATTGGAAAATGATTTTAGTACCTGAATAACATGCTCTAATATTGGTGTTTGTATGATATTAAGTGATTTTTTTGCACTAATTAATTTAAAGCTCCCCCTTGAGGAAACAAAATTATTAGGCTTAATATCAATAAAATCACCATGTTCCTCATGTTCTGTCCAGGAAACCTTTGCAAAAACACTATTATTTTTAACTAAATCATCAACTATATCATCAGGATGGTAAAACAGTTTTCCTTCCAGTTTATGAAAGTAAAACTCACTCACAGTGTGATCACTATATGCTTCATAAAGATGCTTATTTTTCCAAACTTGTGATACAGATAAAGGAAACGCAGAAGTATTACGTGGATGAATGAGTGGTATACCATCATATTTTTCATCAACTTTTTGCGATACACAATAATCATCAAAAAGATTAAACAATGGAACAATATTAGTAGTAAAGAGTTTATTTTCATGTAACTTTATATCTTTCATCCCACTTTTATACAAAAGTTTTTCAGGAATCGATAATATAATATTTTTAACCTCTGGTTTATTATAAAAACTATAGTTCGCAATACTAAAACTCATCCCCAAATAAAACTGAGGAGAAAAAAGTCTTAATTTTATATCATCATTAACAGCTAATTCACTACAAGTATCAGTTAATTTTACATCACAATAATCTATTGAACCATCAATAAACTTCACTATTGCTTTGAATTTTGATTCATCCAGTAACAACTTTTTAAAGAACAATAAATTATAGGTAAACTTATCCCATATTTCAGGATTTATCCATAAATCAAAAATTGCATTTTCAATTTTCACTCCTTTTTTTGAAGTAAGATAAACCAATAAATCATCTGCGTTACTCTCTAGCTTAGTAACCTCTAAAGAAGTTAAGACAACATCTGACTGCGTGGTATATGTAAATTTACCACCTTTTTTCAAATCATTAACTTGATATTTACTTCCTGAGTGAACATTAGTAGAAAAATTATTAGCCTTATAACTTTTCTTAATTAAAACATGCTTTGGAACAAATGAAAAAAGTGATTGGTTATAGCGAACCAACTGATTATTTTTTTGTTTTTCTAAATTATTTAGAATATCAAACTGCATTTTTTCACGCATATTATCAATTTCAGTTAATAATAAATGATAATAGGATTCAGAAAGATCTTCTGGCACTTCATTCGACATATTTCCGTTATTAACGTTAGTATTTTTCATATTTATTTTGACCACTTAACTAGATACAGTTGTTGTTTGAGAGGCATCAGAAAATGAAATAACACCACCAGTAGCAAAACTACAAGTCGCCATATTATTTATCGTATTAATTGGCGATCCACTAATTAAGGTAAGTGGATTAGTCGCAACAAAAGCAGATAAAACTGGCATACATGTCCAAAAAGGTGACGTTGTTGTCATTAAAGGACTTAAAGGATTAGTGCAGCCCGATAGTGATGGAATATTCACAACGGTAATAATATCGTTAATATTTGACGCAGCCTTATTATTCACCGCTACTGTCGTACTGGAAGGCACCAGACTACCGGATCCCATACCAAAACTACAAGTAAAGACAGACCCCGAGCAAGTCGCCATTGTACTGGATGTTTGCGAAGAACCTGTAAGAGTAAATTTACTGGCTTGTCCCGTTACCACCGCATAAGTCGTTACTGAAAGCGTAATATCAAGCAATACTTGTTCTACCTGCTCAGATAATAATGATCCCGTCGAAAAACTACTTTGATAATCAGCAATAGCACCTGTAGCAGAAGCAGATGAAATAGCCTGACTCGTTGTTTCAGATAAATAATTTGCCTGTGACAAAAAACTTTCCATGGTAGTGGGTAACGCAGAAGCGACATTGCCCGATGCAGCTTGCTCACCAAGTAATGCATTAATTTCATTAACTGAAGATTCAATACTCGCTGCATAACTTGTCTCTTTTGTCATCGAAATTAATGTATCAATATCAGGAACAAGCGCACTTATCCCTTCAGATGCTGACTGCTGATCTAGTCCGGATAGAGACGATAAATTTGATTCAGCCAAAAGCGTGTTCATATTCTCTTTATCAATCTGTAAAAAATTATCAGAATAAGCTAATACCGACTGTACTTTTTGCGATAAAGCCTGCGTACTCACATCTGAAAAATTGGCGGCGTTTTCATTGGAAAACTGAGACTGTAATCTTGATGATAAAGCCGTCAGAGATTGAGAAAAAGGCACTGACAAAGAGGGTAAATTTGATATGCTCAAAAAATTGGGGGACTGATATACAACAGCATCAATCACCTGATAATTGAGTTCATTTAACTGAGCAGATAATTCGGTTAATGTAGAAAAACTCAGCCCAATGCTATTTGAACTCGCCAATGCCTCCCTATCCGTTTGAGCTTTTAAAATAGAGGTCATCGTATCATTAATAAAACTAAAATTAACCTGACTGCTCGTTGTTGTAAGTAAACTGGATGATAAAGCCTCAGAAACAGAAGCAAGCGCGCTTTCTATTTCATCACACACTCCTGATGATAGAGACATTGACTCATCACTCAATTGCGTCGCGGTTTGGGATATTGCATTTAACGTGTCGATTGATAATGTCATGACATCCGTCGTAAAAACGTCTGTTATATTTGAATGATCAAGCGCATTTTGCAGCGATACTGTACATGGGCCTTTAATCGAATCAGTCATGGCACTGTTTACAGATGCGAAATCGCTTCCTTGAGTCAAATTTTGAGTCATCACACTTGAACTATCACTTGAAAGCTGGGGTAATGAATCCAATGTTTCACTAAATTGTGTCATTGCCTGAAAAGATAACGCCGTCTGCGGATCAGATAAATCCGTTTGCTGGGCAAAAACGGATGTTAATGAATTACATTGATCCGTTAACTGAGTTTCATAATCTCTATACTCAGAAAAATGAGATGAGAAACTTTGTACCTTTTCCTGATAATCTGACAGTGCACTTTCAAAGCTGACTTTATTTTTTAAATCACTGGGAGAGTCTGCATATGCTTTAGCTGCAAGAGATAATTGGGATGCACTTGTTTCAACCAGATTAACTGGGCTATTTTCATTTAACACACTGTCAATATTCAGTGCTGTTGACACCTGCGTGATTTGACTAAGATAGCCTTGCTGTGATACCAACATTTTTTGTGACGGAAAATCCGTTTTTAACTGATTAAATGCAATCTGTTTCTTTTCAATTAACGCACCGATATCCACAGATTGAAGAGAGGAAGCCGAATCATTTTCAATGGTTGAAAAAACAGAAAGTACACTGTCTTTTGAATCAATTGCTGACGTTTCAATAATCTGGCCCACATTTTGATTCAATGTTGAACCATAAGAGGTGCCTTTAGCCAAATTTTGGACTTGCTTCCAGCTTGACACAGAGGTTTTTAATGTATCGATACTGTTCTGAAAATCTACATTAGAATCGGTAGTCAGTGAATCTAAATGCTCAAACAAAGTAGACTGCCCCATAAAATATTGCTCCTGTACAATACATCTAACTAAAAGAAGAATGGATCATGGCCACCAATTCTTTTTGTTTTTCTTCAAGCTGGATCCCTTCATCATTTAATGCACTTAAACAATTAACAATCGATTTATCTACCAACAATAGCTCGGTATTTGGAAAATTCACAGTACGTAACCCCAATAAACTTTCTGTCAATTCAGGAAATTCAAATAAATTTTCTACCAATTGCTTAGTTTTCTTAAATTTCAACACCTGTTGTTGAACATTAAATACATATTGCTGATACTTCACTGACAATGCATCAATTTCTGCTGTTGAAGAATCAAGGTCAATTAACATCACATCTTCATGAAGTTTTGACAATGTTATTCGCTTAGTTATATTCGGCTTTCTTGCTGTAAATGCAGGTTCTAATGAAGCAAATAAGGTTTCAAGATATTCCAAATCTAAATTAAAACCATCAAAAATATTGGATGGAAAATCACTCACTGATGGTCGTAACCGAGATAAAATGTCAAGATCATTCACCTGAGATAACTTGAGTATCAGAATTTTTTCTAACAGCTCTTTTTTCGCTTCAGTAAAAAGTGCTAATTCTCCAATAATAAAACTGGTTTTAAGTTGTTCATATAAAGAAAGTAAATTATCAAACAACAGCGTTGTTCCTTGCCTCGTGCATATACTGCAAATTTGATAAATTTGATTTGCTATCGTTAGAAAATGTTTTAACTGTAATAAAGAGTCATCATTAACAATACTTTTAGGTGTCACTGTATTACCACTTATTATTGCATGAACATGAGAATGCCATTGTAATAATTTCTTTTCGCATTCTTTCTCATACATTTCTTTGTGTTGAATGAAACGTTTAAAATATTCAAGTGTCAATGATTCTTCTATACTCATATACTTTATTTTAACCGACGGATGTTTGAGAAGAGCCTTTAAGCGTTGCCGTTGTTGATGCGTTCAAGTCCAATGTCGCACTACTTTCAATAGACACAGAGTCCGTGCCTTTAGCCGCAACGCTACTGCCTTGAACGCTCACGCTATCACTTGACTTAATCGATATACTCTTATTCCCTTTAAAATTAATATCATCGGCTTCAAAATCAATTTCACCGTCTTTGAGCGTGATAGAAGAACTGCCAGCAGTCAACTGAATCGCATCACTGTCTAACACCACTGAGTTGTCATCTTTTCCAATTGAAACCGAATCCTGCGTAATGGTAATTGAAACTGCGTCATTAACAATCAATGTAATGGATGTTGTGGCATCGACTTCATAACTATTACTGACAGAAACAAGAGTATCCCCCGTATTTTTACACTCTATCTGGCAAGTCGCATCATCTTCTCCACTGACACTCAAACCTATACCTGACTGATCGATTGCAAGAGAGTGTTTATTCATCTTTAGTTTCCTTCACAACGCTATTTTTATTGATAGTGAAAAATTGACTGCTTGCCTGAGGCTCATCAATGAGAAACTTCCAATTAGAAACAGGTTGATGTTTCATAATAAAATAAACAGCTAAAGGTGTCTGGGTGACAGGCATTACAATGGTATGCTGCTTTTGCGTTGCTAACATCACATAACGCGTTACACCTTTATTCAGCGCCTGCTGCATGACTGTGGAATAAGTCGCCCCTACAAAGTCATTCTGTTCAACGGGTTGCTGAATAATAACCGTAATGGGATCACCGCCTGCAGCCTCACCTCGCGTCAAACTGATTGACATTAACTCTGAAGGCGTTGTACTCATCCAAGAACACCCTGCTAAAAATAAAACAATAAAGGGTAATAAAATATAACGAATAAAATATTTCACTTTACTCACCTTTATGATGTGCTTTGAAATTAACAAGCGCATCAGACTTGATCTGATAGCTAACGGAATAAGGAGGTAATTTAGCGTTATTGCTTTTTATTTTCCAAGTACATACCCACTGTTTATTACAGTTTGCATTAGCTAACATTTTAAAAAATGACCAATTTCCCGTATAAGATTGTTGAAAGCTTTCATCATCATCGTTTAACCAACCAACCGATGCGGCAGGTTGAAGTTGCCAATTGTAATTTAGCATAGTAAATGAATCACTCTCAGCATTCAGTCCTAGCGCCTTCTCTGTGGTGCCTAAATACATAAAACTCAATACCATCTTTTGTTTTCCATCTAACGAGACATCTTTAAAAGTCTGAGGTTTAACCTTAATCTTAATCGTGTTTGGGTTTCCGTCTTTATCCCAAAAAACGGTCTGTAAATGATAAAAATCATTTAACACAATAAGATAAGGCGCAATTTTTTTCTGCTGCTGAGGCGTTAACTCCCTGCTGACTTTCCAATTATTGGTCGCTTGATTAAAAAACGAAAAAGGTTCTAACAGCGTTAACATTTCATTATAAACACTTCCCTGAGGACCAAACATATTATTTAACTCATCAGGATCTATGGATTTTTCTGATTTAAAATCAAATGGAAAAAGTGAATTTACTCGAGAGATATTAGGTACAATATCCCGAGCCCACTGTAATTGAAGGTTATCAATCAGCTTCTTAGATAACATTAACTTAACCTCATCCAGCGGAAACTGAAACAAATGATAAATATTAGGATCCGAGTTACCTAATGGCGTAATAAGATCACTGATTTGACCGATCAGACTCCCCTCACCTTTATTCACAAGTTGCTTATAAGTTGATAAATAATCCTCAATTGATCCACTCATAATGGTTCGTCTTACATTTAACAATACACTTTTATAGTCTTGATACTCTTTAGACTGAATAAATGTGTTGAATCCTAGAAATTTATCTTTTATTAATTGAAGTGATGCGGGTAATTTTTCATCATCAGAAAAAGTGGTATTTTTACTAACATACTTGATAATATTATCAAAAGGTGTATTGTCAGAAGATAAATCCAATAAGAACATGTTCAAATTATCTTCTGAAATATTGCTAGGAACCGAGTTATTCAACAAGTAATTCATTGCTTCAATATAATGATTTGCATATTGAAGCAACTTATCTTGAATCATCCTCTGCAATACATCAAAGTTAATATTATATGAGCCAAATATCTGCTTAACTTTATCGTATTCTTTTAATATATTCTTAATATGATTAAGAATCACACTCTTAGTATAAGCAAGTGATACTTTAATTATGCTTCTCGAAAAGTCAGTTTTTAATGAATATCCATAATAATTATCTAACGACAATAACGATAAGTCATCACCTTTTTTAGAAAAAACATGTTCCATTATAGAGTTATATTCAGATTGTATTAAAATCCTTTTTAACTCTTGTGTATTATCTACTACACTATAATTAGTATCAAAGAATTGTTCAACGACACTGTTATAATCTACTATAAGAGAAGTTAATTTTCCAAAACTATTTGAATCTACATCATTATATCGAGGAATAATCTTCATCAATTTTAAAAATATTTCATCACCACAATGAGAATCATCTGGTAATTGCCTCTGAACATCTATAAGATAGTCTGCAGCCTTTTTGAAATATAATTTATCTTTATTTAACAATAAACTGTGTTCAATTGCAGGTAATACGGCATTCAGTAAACATATCTTACGCTCCCATACCACTTTATTCCAGATCAGACGCCTTAATTCCTCATTGGTTAAATTCACCACATTATCAGAAAATAAATCATGACTCAGTTTAGAGGTATATGTAAGCATCTGACTTTTTGAATTATAATCAATAGTTGAAAAACTTTTTGAATTATTGTAAACACCGAATTGATACATTAAGTCTAATTGGTTTTCGTCTAACCCGGTAACAATTGATATTAGCTCATGCTGCTTTTTAAATATATCAACAACAGGAGAGGTTTTTTCAGCGACCGCTAATGATAAATAAAGGGCTTCATCAACAAGGTTATTTCTATTATTAAGTGTAGGAATAACAAATTTATCTAAAATAAGCTGCCCATAGACTCTATTCAACGCAATCACACCTTTATCCTTATACAATGGATAAAAAAATAGTTGATCTCGATATAAATCGATCCAATCTTGGTATTGTTTCTCTGCTAATTTTACTTCCCCATCCTTAACTGTATAAAAAGGCTCCTCTTTATTTACTTTAGCATTAAGATTATTAAGAAAATAAATATCATGAATAAAACCTAGGCTCACAACAATAGAGCTAAACATAAAAAAACCGAACGCAATATGATAAAATTTAATTTTCTTACGGTATATCTTAGACTCAAAATCAAATATTTGGTAATAAATATTACCAGGATGAATACCTAAATTCATGATCACTTTATCAATATTAACCTTATCACGAATAGTGTCTATTTCTTTAATAAAAGGAATAAGTGAAAGAAAAATGCTTTCCATTTTTGCAGCAACTTTAAGCATACCTAAAGTCGTGATATCCAATTTAGTTAAAGAAACAATATGCTGAGAAATCAAACCTCGAAGATTATCCACAACAGCATTTATTTTACTTAGAATAACCTGCTCTTCTTCTCCAGCTTCAAAACTAAACACCATGTTCTGCTTAATAATATCATAAAAAACTCTGATACTATCATCATCTTGATGAAGGTCTACAGACAATTGAAACTCCATTTCAAATTTCTGATATAAATGTATTTTCGTAATAATTTTCATAAATGAAACATAAAAACCTGACGGCTTAGGCCTGTCAGTAAAGCACATTAATAAAAGAGGATCTCGAATATAGCCTTTTTTATATACTTTGTTGAATAATTTATTTAACTCTTTAATATCAATATTATCAACATTAGATAATGTGCTAGCAAATATCACTTTTTTTGTGGATAAAATTACAAAGAAAGAATCATTTAAAGCAATAATATGACATTCATCACTTCCTGAAAGTCGCTTAATATAATCAAGCATTTCCTTAGTGTTGCCATCATAAAAATACAGAAAAGAAGGTAATAAATGCTTTTTTCCTACTTTAGCGATTTCATTAATGATATTAGGTGCCGAATCACCAATACTACTTGGCTTATGTTTATCGACCAATTTTTTAAGCTTATCAGCTTTGCTCTTGGCCTTCTTGGCTTTTTTAAAAAGCTTGATCCCTGCTTTAAGAAAAACAATAACAAGAGCGGCACCAATTAAAGTAAAAATATAAACCCCATACTTTCCCGTTAACAAACTCATTCTGTGTCCTGTTCATCGCTAAAAGTTAATTGGATTCCATCTTTTTGACTAAAAAGTAAAAAATTACCTTGCGCATCATCGGTGCCGGATTGTATTAACTGTAACACCTGATCATCATTGTCTTGGGTATAGCTAAACTGGCATTCTTCATTTGCACCATATGACTCTGACTGCACCATCTTTTCAGACGCTTTATCTTGTACAAGAGGCGTTTTTATCACCACGGCATCAAGCACAACTCTTTCTGCATTTTCAAAATGAATCTGAACATAATCACCATTTCTTAAAGGGGAAAAGCCATTACTTGTCGTACATAATAAATTAACTGGAACATATGCAGGTGTCCCTTTTGTTACTGTTGAAGCATACAAAGCATCAGGTAAAACTACTGCATAACTTAGTGCTTTTTCAGACAAAAAAGATTGAGTAAAGTTCTTTGACTCAGATGTGGTATCATCAGAAAAAGCCCCTTCATTGTCCTGAGACTGCCCAATAAAAAAAGTATAAGCCTTCTTTTTATCATCATCAATATTGTCACCAATTGTCACAATCGCTTCGGATTTAAAAGGCACAAAAGGCAAATAATCAGGAAGCGCATTTTTCAAACAAGCGCTGTCCTTCCAAAGCGATTCAAGAGCAATAAAATGGGTGATCCCAGCTTCTCTTTCAATGACAGCAATTCGTTCAAACCAATCTGATTCAGAATCAGCATCCTGCTCATATCCGATCTTAGCTAATTGATTACTCAATTCCCGTTTAGTTTGTTCATTTTGTCTGTAAACAATGTGCTGCTCATAAATCATTACAGCCGATGAAAAATTAGTAATAGAGCATTGCCATTGGGTTTCATCCAAGGAAATCGGTAAATAACTGGGATTAAAGGACATAAAAGGCATTGACTCTTTCAACCTTAACCCATAAGAATAACGATCGCTTACCTCAGTTGTTCGATAGGCTTCACATTGCGTGAGAAAATTATCATAAACCGTTTCATCTTCAATGATCTGAGTTTTACTCGACTTAATCGATGAATATAGGGTATCTGTAACCATATCACTTTCTAAATACGGCGACTCAGTCCCTTCTCTTGAAAACAGTATATCCCCACGAGACCCATCATCCTCACCTTCATCTGAAGCTGTCGTATCACTGACCTTCAAATTCAATATGGACTCATCACTGTACCAAGGTTGATTGACATGAAGTGCTATATCTTCAACTTGTATAAGATCAGAATAACTCAATTGACCCGTTGTTGATGTGCTAGTCTGTAATGTGCTCAAATCATCATGCAATTCATAAGTCACTTTTCCTGTATTGGTTATTGACTCGTAGTCGTAATATAGAAAAATGCCATAATGTGATAAGATTTCAATAAAAAAATCGTAAAAAGAACGCCCTTGCGTTCCTATCATAATCTGCTTTTGTTTAGCAGTATCCTCATCATTTATCTTTCCATTGTCTGTTCCAGACATTAATTCCACCCAATCAGTAAAAAAGAGATTATCATTAAATACAGTAAAATACGTTTTATTAAAGTCCATATATGTAGGGTGATGTATACGCCAAAATGCCTGCATTGCATCATAGAATTTAATTGAAAAAACAGGAAATTGATCTATTAGATTCGACACATCATCATCTGTATTGAGCTCAACAAATGCATCTTTTAACTGTAACCGTGTCTTTTGCTCTAACTGACCAATGCCTTGATACTGAAAAACTCTTTCGAAATTCCCTTCTTCATCATCTGATTCAGGATCTGGAAAACTATACTTATTGGTTATTTTTAATGAAATTGAAATGGGTATATTTTTATACAGAAATTGATAGTCAGAATGAAATGCAATATCAGAATAAGACAATTGAAACTGTAAAATGCCTGAAAAACCATATTGAAACAGATTTAAATCAAGCCCCAAGAGATGGTAATTAGATAAGACTAAACCTTTTAAATCTGATTGTTCCCCCTGATAATCATTCGTTTTGCTTGTAAGGGACACCTCTACAGGCTTAAGATCACCGTCTAACGGATTTAGCTCTATTAAAAACTCTTGAGCGATAATAAACGCATCATAGCCAATAACAGGTTTTATTTTATTTTTAATAAACGAAAAAAGCCGTTTTTTGTCAGAAAAACTTCCTTCATTTATTGCATAATATGCTGATAGTTTTTCAATAACCCTTTTTAGTTTATCCTTATCTTCTTTAAGCAACATAACCAGAACATCTGAGGTCGACAACTTAATCAATTCATCCAGCATACAACTAGCACTCATTCTTATGTGGCTACTGGAACTTAATTCAAGCATCAATATTTGCTGTAGATGGTTAATTAGCTTAAGTTTATTAAAAAAAACCTTGAATGCGCTAATTTCGTATTGAGGTAATGCACGAACAGATAATACATCTAAGAGCTTATTATATGGAATACAATGTACGTAGTTTATCTGTTTATTGACTTGCATATTGTCCGATTGAATATTGGCTATCACAGTACGATGAAGCAACTTAATTTTTTCAATAATCGAATCATGTAGTTTAATGACTTCGTCAAAGCTCAAACAGGCTAACATTTCTGATGATACTTTAAAAAAAAGATTAGGTTCTAACAAACTAGAATCTAGCTTAGACAAAATAAGATCTAACTTCACATTAATATCATCTGATTTAACATCAATATCATCATTTAGCAGTTCATTGTCATTCATATAAGACTCGGATAATTCAGTCATATTAACTAGATATCAGCAAACAACTACTTTTAATATAAAATAGGTTGCTTTACCAATTACAACAATTATTATATAAAATAAATAATTACAATAATCATCAAATAAAACAAACAATTATAATAATCATTAAAGAAAACAAACAATTATAATAATCATCTAAGAAAACAAATTCACGCAATATAAAAAATCAAATATTAAAATCACGTAAATTCATCAACATATTATGACCACTCCATAAAAACAATTATGAATAGTACCTTAATTGATTAACAAGCTAAAATTAATTTTTATTAATGAAATAACAGATCGGCCATTTGTTATTAAATAGTTTAATTTAGATCCAAAAGCAAATCAAATAAGAAACAAGAAATAACACGTAAAAACAAAAAAACAATATTAAACAACTTAAAAACCACTTTTTTAAACTAAACTTAATCACTTTACGTGTAAAAGTAAAGAAGTGAAAATATACTGCAATTAAGTGTAAAAAAAATAGCTTTCGCATTTTGAACGCTAAATAATCAATTCGAACATTTAGTAGCCAATCTACAGGTTTAACAATCAAAATACCGATTGAGTGTTTTTTCATTTATTTGAAGTTACTGTAGTTACTAAAAAAGTAGTTACTAAACTAAAAGTTAAAACTTAGCTGTTCTTAATTTATTAATATTATTACATATTAATTATAAAGTTATTTTTTAATCCCTATAAGGAACACTATAAATGGCTGTTAATCAAAAACTACCTAAATCACGATTAATGATCCAATATGAGACTCGTGTTGAAGGTGAACCCAAAAAGAAAGAGCTTCCCTTTCGTAATTTAGTCTTTGGTGATTTATCAAAAGGGAAGTCAAAAGATTCTCAACTTGAGTTTGAAGATCGTCCCGTTCGTACCATTAAAAATGGCATTGATGCGACATTAAAAGATATGGACATTGGCATTCAACTCAGCGTTCCAAACAATATTAACCCACAAAAGTCTGCTATGTTGAATATAGACTATCAATTTGAATCAATGGCCGATTTTCAGGCTGATAATGTGGCAAAAAAAGTACCAGAACTCAATATGCTGTTAAAGCTAAAAGAAATGTTATCCTCTTTTGAAAAAGATATCGATAACAATCGTTCACTCAAAAAAACAATAGATAATATCTTCTCAGATAAAGAAGCATTAGAAGCACTAAAAAATCAACTTCCACAAATGAATAATTATCGTTTAATAACGCCCAACGAAAACGCACTAGAAGGTGAATTACAGCCAAAGGAAAATAAAGATTCATAATATAATTTTTTAAATTTTATATTCAATATATTAACCCCATTGATACCCAATAAAAGGTGACAGGATTAACATATGAGTGAACAAGAAACAACGGCCTTACTTGATATATTTAGTCAGTTCGGCGGAACAGAAGAAAACCACCAAACATGTATGACGTTAGTCGATGTGGATATCAGTGACGATTCAAACGCTGTCGCCTCTCTGTTTGATGATTATTATGCACGTAATATCGCAGCCTTAGCACTAGTACTAGCGAATAATGATAACATAGAAAGTTATAACAAGGTATATGTACACCACGCAATTGAACGCATCAATGAGATTATTAACGCACAAGTCAATAGTATCATCAGCCACCCTGATTTCCGATATATTGAAAACCAATGGCTACAACTCAATGAATTATTAAGGGCTGAATATGATAATGTCGAGGTAGCCATTATCGATGTGAAAAAAGATGAATTACAACATGACTTAGAAAGAAATATCTATGATATTTCAAGCAGTGAAGTCTTTAAAAAAGTGTATGTCTCCGAGTATGATCAATATGGTGGAGAGCCTTATGGACTCTTACTTGGATTATATGACTTTAATAACACAAGGGACGATATTACTTGGCTTACTGGCATGGGAATGGTGGCTGAAAGTGCTCACGCCCCTTTTATTGCATCAATCAATCCAAACTTTTTCGGTGTCAATAATATTGATGAGCTCAAACAAATTAAAAACTTTGAGACATTGCTTCAGCACCCTCGCTATCGAGACTGGAATAATTTCAGAAACACAGATGAAGCGGCCTATATCAGTTTAACACTCGGCAACTTCATTTTAAGACAACCCCATCATCCGGTAAACTCCCCACTTGCCGATCCTAGAATGAGTAACTTTGCCGAAGACGTCGATTATGAATCTAACAGCGCTTACCAATGGGGGGGAGCTCAACTGCTTTTCGCCCAAAATATCATGCGATCTTATGCTAAATCGGGTTGGTTTCAATATATTCGAGGCCCCGAAAATGGCGGTCATATCAAAGATCTTATTGCACCAGTATATAACATACGTGGATATGATGAGCGTCGTTCTCCATTAGATATCGCTTTGCCTGACTACATGGAATTATCATTAGCGAATATTGGTATTGTTCCTGTCATTGAAGAGAAAGGTACGGCTAACTGTTGTTTCTTTAGTGTCAATTCCATTAAAAAAGCCCATGAGTTTGTCGATCATTTAGATTCAATCAATTCACAATTAGTGACTAATATGTCCTATACCTTGTGTATTTCACGCATATCACACTATATAAAATGTTGTATACGGGATAAATTGGGTAGCGTTACATCACCCGAAATCATTAAAGAGCATATTCGCTCTTGGCTGTTCCAATATGTCACTACCATATTTAAGCCCACACCATTAGACATGGCGCGTTTTCCATTCAGGGCGGCCGAAATTAATGTTGATAATATTCCAGGAAGAGCGGGGTGGTATCGTTGCAATATCAGCGTATTACCCCATGTACAATTCGAAGGTATGGATACCACTTTAAAAATAGACACACGTCTTGACCCAGGTTTGTTCGGTTCCAGTGAAAGCGAAGCAGCTGAATAAATTTTTATTTTATCTATAACCAAGGATATTCTCTATTATGTCTTATCAAACACCTTTAATAAATACAATAAAATTAAATGAAATGAGAACAAAAGAAGCATTTGATCTGTATTTTTCTTCCCCTGGAAGTACGCCTTATGAATCAGGCTCAAAGCAAAGACGTTTATGGGTCGATAGCCTTAACATATTTGGTGTCGATATGTTAAAATCCATTATTGCATACGAAGGAACAGACAGTGTTGGCGACATCACAGCTGGTACTGCGGCAGCAGCGCTTCATTATATCTCACTCGACACATTAGAAAATGGCAGCGAGGTCACATTATCTATCGATCTCGTATTAACATCGGACTTAAAAACAGAGCTTGACACTGCGTTAACTCAAATTGCGAGTAACGAAGCAGAAACTAAGACCATGACCTTTGGTACCTTTAATTCAGCTCAGGAATATAAGAAAGATGACGAATGGGCAAAAATAATTGATTTGAGCAGTCTAGTACTTGTTCCAAAATCAGCAGATCAATTTAGTTTTGATTATCTGTCCGAGACAGGAAAAGCACTAGGGGGGAACACTGACGCACAACTGTACAGCTTGGAAATACGTGGCATGCAAATTGACAAAACTGCAGATACTAGTCTCGTGTCCTTTGATGTTATCACTGAAAAATCAACTGATCAAACTGTATTGACAATAGGCGGCGCTGACGCTTCTGTTACAGCTTAATAATTGATTTTTTATTTAACCAATTAAATATCAATAAATAGAATAGTATTAATCATTAGTATTGGATATGACTCTCACTATGCAATACTAATGGTTATGTTTTGAAAGTTACCTTTTCATATAAGTTGATTAAATATGTATGATCAAATTCATTGGCAAGATGGTGGCCTGCTCACTGCAAAACACTTAAATATGCATGAAGAAATGCAGCAAAACAATATACTTAACAGTATTACATTACCTTACTATATGCCATACGGCATCATTCAATTTCATCTTGATGAAGAATTATTAGCAATAGGCACGATAAAAATTAAAAATTTGAAGTGTTATACAAAAGCAAACCGTTTAATTCATATCAGCATCGAAGACAATATTTTATTTTCATTGGATGAATACAATGAGAACACAAACATCTCCATCTATCTTAATTTAAATGAAAAAGTAACAAGCCATCAAGATGTTGATACCCTCTCAATACGTCCCAGCCTGAGCGATCATTTTTTAGAAGATAAATTAGAAAGTATGAAGCTCTTCGAAGTCTATCATACTGGCAATCAATGGAATATTAATACTTACTCAAACCCATTACTCTCTTGTGACTCCTGTACATTCACTCCTATACTTATACAAATAGAAAAAATCCTGATTACATTAAAACATTTTATAGAGAGCATTCAAAAAGAAAATCAATATTTCACGCTTAATATTCATTATCATGAATTAAAACGTATGTATACTATCGCAAAAAAGTCTCCTATACATATTAACCCTTATGAAATATTTAAAAAAATTGATAATCTTTATTTCATTATCAGTTTAATAAAAGATAAGCAACATCGATGTACTGATTTTGACTTCAATCACCCTAACAAGGCTTTTTTATCTCTCTTTAACCATTTCTTTGAATTGCTCAACAAACCCGTCAAAAAACAGTTTGTGACCTTTGAGAGAGAAGGTGAATATTATTTAATAAATGAATTAGATAATGATTTTATTAATGCGAGTGAATATATTTTAATTATTCGTCAACGAACAGACAATGCTTCAAAAATCAATATTGATTATCTCAAATTAAGCAGCATAAAACACAACAAACATATTAATCAAATGTCACTGCCAGGCGTTCAACTTGAAAAACTTCCACAAAATGGAATACATAACTTTGACAATAGTACATATCATGAAACCTATAGAATAGGCCATGGAAAAGAGCTTGATGAAATACTTTTAGAACGAAATATAATGTTCCAACATATAGATAACGCAGATCACTATCAATTTTTAATATATTATAGATAACTAATTATGCCTAATGACAATTTTTTAAAATTAAAAGTTAAACTAAACAACATAATAAGAAAAGGTATAGCATTCAATATCAATCAGCTCATTAATATTATCAATTTCCACCAAGTTGATCATAACATGGTCGTTTTCCATCCAATTTTTTCACTTGATAATAAAAATAATCTCATCAACGAGGTTATTATCGACCAGAAATACATTAATGTTCACATTAATATCCACAAGATAAGACTATTTAATAAAAATTTAATTGACATTTACCATATAGCTAAAAAAAAAGAACAAGATAGAATTATTAACATTATTAATCGTGCATACTCTACTTTCATGCACCACTACTTCTTCTCTATTAATACCGATATTAAGTTAACATATTTTCATCATGAAACATTAACCAACTCTATTGCTGTACTGTGTCAATATTTAAAAAACATTTTAGCTGAGTTTCATTGCTTTTTTTCAATCACCACGAAAAATGTTAACGAAATAAATAAAAAAAATATTATTGGAAAAAACAGCATAATCAACTTTAGCAATCTTACCGGTTCAATATTAGAGAAAAAAATATTCATTAAAATTGATATAAAACTGAATTTTTTTAATCAAAAAGTGATACAAAAAATTGAAGAAAAAATACAAAGTAGTCATTTTATTTCTAAGTATAAAAATCACATTGGTATATCACTTAAATTTATATATAACGACAGTGCAAGCTCAAATAAATTACACAAAATGAAAATAGGAGAAAGTATTTTGAATAGATACACAAAAAAATACAACGTTAAAAACAAGAACTTAACTTAACTTAACTTAACTTAACTTAACTTAACTTAAAAAATAATTTTCACATTTATAAATATAAAGTATATTTCAATAATACTAATAGATAAATTAAATTGATACCATTAATAACATTCCCTTAATTATTTATGAGACGTGGAGTATATATCAAAATGCCAAAAATAAACCGTAATGAACACTATATAGAAGTGTTGCCGAATATAAAGATAACCTTTCAAATAGCTTAATAAAATCCGTAAAGTAATTTAATTATAAAATAGGCTTGTTTATGAAAAATCATATTGTATTTTATTTTTGTGGAACAGCAAGGGAGCATGAAAGAAGTGTCTTTCATGCTAAAAGTAAAAAGTCAGATCAAGCTGAGGGCATACTTCGTAGAGAGCTTCATCGAATATCTAACCTATCACAAGATAATCGTCAAAAATTAGGCCCTATTTTATCATATGATGGCTGCAATTTAAGAAGTTCAAGTAGTACCTTAAATAAACTTTATGGCTCAAGGGCTCATGGTACTGGAGAACGAGCAAAGGAAGCATTGAAAACAATCAGAGCAATCTTAAAACGAAATAATGGCCAAACATTAAAAATCAATGTATCAGGTCATTCCAGAGGCTGTATTTCAGCATTAAAATTAATGAAATATATTCATAGGCATCAATTAGAACCCTGTGATGGAAGTCACATACTGACCTGGTCAACTGAATTCGGTCACCCTAGTTAAGTTCGTTAAGCAACTTCTTTTAACAGCTTATCCATACGTT
>NZ_CANLZC010000073.1 GCF_947495455.1 uncultured Shewanella sp.
GACTGTTCAACTATTCAAAGCCTAGTTTACAAACGCAAACTAGGCAAATAATTATGGGTGTCTTTATTATTTTTCTTCAAATACATTCCTTACTCCTTTACTCTAGCTAAACAATAAGCACCAACTGGAGTAAGGAATGCTGATATTAATAACCAAGCAGCCATATTGAATTGGCTATATTTTATAAATGCAATTTTTGAGTTAATTACTATTTGATGTGATAAGTGCTCGTGAACTTTTTCAACCTTACTTTCACCTGTCATTTCAGTAATTAAATTTAGATAGCCTTTAGGAGAATATTTACAGGCACTTCCAAAAAATAGAGGATTCTCATTGTCGGTTTTTTCGGGAAACTTAATCCACCATGGTGGATTTATCCTCGGCAATAGGGATATTAATGATAAAATTAATGACCCCAATAATTGAATCAACACAAAGAGCGCATAAAAGAGCAGGCCGTCACTGAGGTTTTGAGTTCCTGATAGCAAGCGAATTATGCCAAAGGCTATTGCACAATTAATTGCAAGTAACGCTCCATTTTTTGCTTCAGCAAATTTAATCCAATCGTTTACATCTGAAAGAATACCCTCCAGAACTTCGCGCACATCAAGCATTTTCAATTTCCTTTACTTGAGTGAATATAACATCACCCCCATATACCTCACCGGAGTAATCTCTGACATTTAGATCTTTTTTCTCCCACCATCCGTTTTTAACAGCATTATCATTGGGGCAAGCTTTCTTTAAGCCGTCATATACTGCCTTGGTCATTAATATAGGGCTGTTTTCTATGCTATATGGCCCCATTGTTGACTTGTAAAATGAACAGAAATTCTCGTCTTTATGACGTAAATTTCTAGGGGATGTGGTTTCTAAAGCATCAATAAACTGATCATAGGTTTTATCTAACCAAACCCATTCATCAATGTATTTATAGTGATAACCCTCTCTCACGGAAGGAGTGGTATAGGATTCCTTCTTATGAGCTAAGTCAGTCAGCCGAGAAGCGACATTCGCAGGCCTCCCTAACCACACCAAACTGCGGTAGAACTCCTTTTCAGCACCTTGTTTAATTGCCCCTGACTTAGTAATTAACATCTTTCCGTAGTCTATTCCAATCCCACATTCGATCGTTGAAGTTGTAATATTCTTATCAAGGATATATTTGCATACACTGTTCATTAGAGTGGCTGTATTAACAGCATTTTTAAAGCAGTCTTCTTGGTCAAACACCACCATCACCCTATCACCGATAATATTTCTCACGTGACCACCATAGTAGCGGCCACACAAAATCATAGACCTTACAAAGGCTGAATATGTCTTTGCGAGAGTTTTAGGCTTTTTTGATGCGCTGATTTGGACTGAATTTCTTATATCAACGTAGAGCACGCAACTTTCAAGCCTTTTACATTTCTTCTTTTTGTCATCAAAATTATCAAAAGTAATATATGAGTCATCAAAGTTTGGGACAAACTTGGTATCTGTAATTTCAATATCAAAATCACTTGAAACAGTAGTCTTTACTTCTGAATCTATTGTTTCAAAAAAATCCTTTAGTGCCATATTACTTCCTGATTATGATGCCGAGGAGCCCTAACCTTTGTATAGTGCGCATGCGCGTTTTTCAAACCTATTATCTATTTTTATTGACACGTAACCCATTACTGTATAAGAATTATCGCTCAACTCTCTTCAACAACAAATAACTCCATTACCAACAAAAGCCAATTCAAAACATGCAGCAATGTTCACGAGAGCCCTGCTCTCTCTTTTTAAGAGTCATCACGTTAATTGTGGATTTCCAGTATTGAGATCCCCAACTCATTGTATTTCCATCTACCCAACCTTTATACAACCCCCATGCGCAAGTTACCCAGCCAAGATTCAACAAGCAAACCAGCACTTCCACACCGTCCCGCAAAATACCACCAACAAGCTACTTATGTAAACAAAATGTTTAATTCGGGGGTGTTGTCTATTGATCCCGCTCACAATTCTTGTTCAAAAGTTATCAATCTTAGTTAACCAACAAAACCAATCAAAAAAACATACCTCTTTTCTTTTGCTGTTGATTTTTGCTTTTAAATCCCAGTGTAGATGCATCTGCTAGTTTCGGTTTCATGGATGAAACCGTAAAGCGGCCAAGGATGGCTTCACAGCGTCTCGCAGAGGTATCTGCACAAACCACGCTGGAAGCGATAAATCCACATGAAGCTTCAATTAATAAACACACTTACTAAATAAACAAAAAGTCAAACTAACCATTCAAGCATTAACAATCCTTCAAGCATAAAAATGCCCAATAAACACTGTTTATTGGGCACGATTCATTTGACCATCAATCAAAATGAAAATAGTCAGTCTTTGCTTAAGCCATATTTGCGCATTTTCTCAACTAAGGTGGTGCGCCTGATCCCCAACATTTCAGCGGCTCTCGCCACTACATTATCTTGTTGATCCAATGCTTGGCGGATCATATCAATCTCAAGCTCTGCCAACATATCTTTTAAATTAACGCCTTCAGCAGGCAACTCACTGGGGAAACGCGTATCAGGTATATCAATGGGCTCGTCGCTAAAAATAGACGCCAATGCATCACGCTCTAATTGCTCTTCACTGACTTCCACACTGTATTCTGGCACATCGATATGACGATATTTAACGGGCAAATCATTCACATCCACTAAGCCGCCGGGATACAGTATGGTCAAGCGCTCAATTAAATTGGATAATTCACGCACATTACCTGACCAACCATGCTCTTTTAAGGATTCAATGGCTCTTTGTGTAAAACGCACTCGGCCTCGTCCTTCGTTAAACACACGACTCACCAGCTCTTGTAATAACAAGGGAATATCTTCTTTTCGCTGACACAGTGCCGGCATTTCAATAGGAAAGACATTTAAGCGATAATACAGATCTTCTCTAAAGTCACCGGCTTCAATCATAGCCTCAAGATTACGATGGGTTGCCGCCACCACTCTGACATCAGAAATAATAGACTTAACGCCTCCGACACGTTCAAAGACTTTCTCTTGCAACACACGCAATAATTTGACTTGCATTTGCAACGGCATATCACCAATTTCATCTAAGAAAAGCGTGCCTTTCTCTGCAAGCTCAAATCGCCCTTTACGGGTACTGATCGCTCCAGTAAATGAGCCTTTTTCGTGTCCAAACAGCTCACTTTCAAGCAATTCTGGCGGTATAGCGCCACAATTTACCGGAATAAAAGGCCCATTACGGCGACCCGATAAATAGTGAATATTACGTGCAACCACTTCCTTGCCTGTGCCTGATTGGCCTAATACCAACACAGTGGCATCAGAGCTCGCCACTTGATTGATCAAATGCCTCACATTGGCAATGCCTTCACTGCGGCCAACTAAACTTCTAAATAACTTGGTTTGATTGGCACTGGTTGGCACTTCTGGACGCTTAATTTGACCAAACACCTGACAAAAATGAAGCAGTTCAGTTAATTGTGGATAATTTAAGGGTTCTTCAATGCAGCCCAAAATATTTGAAGCTTTCGTCTCTTCAAATTGCCCTAAAAGCAATATAGGCTGCCAAGGTATTTTCGTCGCCAAAGACGGCAGCGATACAGATAACTGCGTCGCTGCTGGAATAACAACCGCTCTAAAGCGAGTTAACTTGGTATAATGTTCAAGCTTATCCTCATCGATAAACTCGACCTTTTCCCCCAAGAACTCAAATACGCAAGATAAGCGATTGGTTCGATCTGATTGGCTACCGACAAGTAAAATTCTTTGATCTGTTTGCATCATTCAGTACGGCCATAAAGTGCAAATATTGCTTCGCATTAATTATTAGTGTTGGTTGCTTAAATAATCGTGTATTACATTAACAAACTACACACAATCATTATGAAGATGAATAGTGTATTATCAGCTGCATATAAGCAAGCCTCTAATGAGATTTATCAGCTTCTCTTCCGTGTTTAGCCCAAAAAATCAACGAAACGCTCAAAATACGTCATATTATTGACTCCTGATAAGACAATAATATGTCAACAAGCTGGCAACGATTCGACCAAAGTATGTTACCGCTCAGATGATAATTGGTGCATTTCTGGTGGGATCCCATCCCAACCTTCTTTAATGACTTTTAAAATGTCCATCACATCATCAATGGCTTTCACATCATTATTCATATTGGCTGCGGACATTTGCTGCAACATAAAATCATACAAGGCATTGAGATTATTCGCGACTTCTCCTTCAACTTCCATGTTTAAACTGTCATTTAACCCTGACACTATACTCAAAGCCTTACCGATTGCTTCCCCCTTTTTAGCCCAATCTTTTTGCTCAATGGCGCACCTTGCTTGAGCTAATCGCTCCAGTGCGCCTGCAAATAACATTTGAATGATCTTATGGGGTGAGGCAACACTTATACCACTCTCAACAGATACCTTACGATATGATTGTAAAGAACTTCTCATATGACTCCCTACTTAGTTGTCGCTATCGTTTGATAAACATTTAGCTGACGTTTACTTTTATGATTAAATTGTAACGCAAATGAAAAATGGGATAAAATCGTTTTCGCCTGCGACTGAAACCTTTGCGTTAACTTAAGTTGCGCACGTAAATAAGACTCACTCCACTGAACAGCATTAGCGTCTTGTGCGAGCCCTAAGCTTAACTGCTGCTCCCTTTGTAAAATAAGAGTCTGTAACTTAACTATATTATTTTCATCCATGGTATTGTTTTCAGCAACATTCACTAGATCATCTAGCAGAAGCTGAATAGCCTTATTCAGTGAAACTAATGTTTGCTCGCATTTTTCAAGTTGATTTGTTATCACAGCCTCCTTTCATGCCATTTCAAAAAA
Organism: uncultured Shewanella sp.; assembly: GCF_947495455.1. Classification (GTDB taxonomy): domain Bacteria; phylum Pseudomonadota; class Gammaproteobacteria; order Enterobacterales; family Shewanellaceae; genus Shewanella. Next base: position 4,861 of record NZ_CANLZC010000073.1, read on the forward strand.
CTTGTTTCAAATGTTAATGCAATGATACTGATAAAGCACATTAACAAGGTGCAAAAATAGGCTAAAAAAGCCGCATTTTAGTGAGACTATTCATTATTTGACACGACACCTGGCAAGGAATTAAGGCGCTCTTGTAACTGACTCGATTGTGAGTTCAAACTGCCCACGACTAAGTCCATCGCGTTATATTGTTTCAATAAACGTGACTCATAAGCCGCCATTTTTAATGCAAATTGCTCGCGAGTATCGCTAAGTCGAAGCAATTGATTATCTATGGTTTCATCTCTTGCATCTAAGATCCCGCCAGCCTGTACGTAACTGGTGGCAAAACTATCAAGCTTAAACGCCAGTCCTGCCTCTTCTGTACTAAAGAGTGCATTGATATCACTTAATCCTGACTCAAGCGCGCTGTCCAATAGAGTGTCATTGACCTCAAGGGTGCCTTCTAATGTCGTCGTCACGCCGATTGACGCTAAGGTTAAGGCTTGAGTGGGCGTATCATAACTATTTGATATCATGCCTCTAAGCTGACTTTGCATACTGCGAGGCAATGCATCTCCTTGTAATATACCTGCTTGCTGAGTCTCTGCGTTGTAGCCTGACAAACCATTAATGGTCGTCATCATGGTATTGTAAGATTCCACAAAGCTGTTGATCTGGCTTTTAACACCGCTGATATTAGGCTCAACTTTAAGCACGGATGTCTCATCAAGATCAGCCTCTTTTAAGGTTAAAGTGACACCTGTGATGGCATTTTCCACTGTGTTTGAGCTTGACGTCACTTCAATGCCATCAATAGTGATAATGGCATTCTTCGCCGCGCGGAGCTCAGTCATGGTAAAAGTATCACTAATACCCGTGCCGCCATCAGTATCACTGCCTGTCACTGTGATCTGATTGTCGACTCCCGTCTCAGTGGACGTCATGATAAGCGAAGGACCATTATCACCATTAATAATAGTGGCGGTGACACCGGTATTATCGTCACTGGTATTAATCTTGTTCATCACAGACTCAAGTGTGTCATCAGCAATCACTTCAATGTCAAAGTGCTCACCATTTACATCGATATTGATATTGCCTTCGCCCAATGCAGCGCTGCTATCACTGACCGAAGCTGAGCCAATTTTTTGACTTTCGGCCAGTTGCTTTACTTGCAACTGATAACTGCCCGCGACTGCAGTTTCATCGACGCTGGCACTTAAATAAGTACTTTGTGATAAGCTGCTTTTTTGAGTCAAAAAGGTATTTGCATCCATTAAATCTTCAAGGGCTGTTTGAAATTCAGAAATGGCGCTTTTCAGCGAGCCGACAGCCGAAATTTGTGCATTGTATTTTCCTTCATCCACATCGAACTTGGCGGTTTTAGGGGCACTTTCTGCACCGACTAACGCCGAGACGATACCGTTAATATCCATGCCTGAACCAATGCCCACTGACGTAATTGCCATTGTCTTCCCCCTTTATATTTTGCAGGTTTATTCGGCGAGTTAGACTTGAGTGTCAATCAATAAGCCTTTTATCTCATCAAGCTTTTATTTTCCCCGCTCACGGCCTCAATAGGCGTCACTGTGTTTAATGCTATTAATCGAGACTCTGTGACATCAATTTCCATGGTATTTCCTTTTGAATAAGGCTTAATCAAAATGAAAAAACGAATATCGATACCACAAAACCATCAACACTTCATCGATAAACCTGAAAAGGAGAGCTTATGCTCTCCCTTTTTATTCAATCGCTTAAGTATAATCAATAGTCCTATGCTTAATGCTCAACGGGTCATGCATAGCGGATTGTGTTTAACCTAAAAGCATTAACCTAGAAGCGATAGCGCCGTTTGTGGCAATTGATTCGCTTGCGCCAACATAGACGATGAGGTTTGCGACAGAATTTGTTGCTTAGTCAAATCCGCCGTTTCTTTTGCAAAATCCACATCTTGAATACGGCTGCGAGCATCCGATACGTTGGTTTGAATATTGCTTAAGTTATTAATGGTAAAGTTCATGCGATTTTGCACCGCACCTAAATCGGCGCGTTGTGAGTCAATTGCACCAATCGCCGCATCAATCACGGCTAATGCATCTTGAGCACCACTGGCTGAGGTGATATCCACATCTTTAACGCTGGAAAGGGAAGAATTTCCACCCGCAGCTGTGATCACACCCGCATTACCACTTGCTGAAGTGACAGAAAATGCATCATCGGCAGAAAATGACAATTCTGAGTTAACAACAACCCCTGAAGCATCAACCGTTGCAGCGCTGCCCGCCTTTCCGTTAGTCACAGTTGCCATTTGCAAAGTACCACCAGCAGGCCCAACCGCTTTAATACCCGCAACATCATCCGCTTCAATGGATAATAGCCCTGTAGAAGCATCATAACTGGCTGAATAACCATCTTTACCTATATCGGTCGCCAACTCTTCTAAACTGCCATTATAACTACCGAGATCATATGCAGTATCACCTATCTCTAAGGTGCCTGTATCGGCAGCAGTAAAGCCGGATAATTGCACACTCGCACTCGCTTGAGCTGTTATGCCTGTATTTAATCCATTTAACGCTTCAGCGGCCTCTTGTGCATTCATAGCCGAAATATCCGTCGCCGTGGACGTGCCACTTGGGCCACTTAATACAATATCTGTTGCAGCAGTAGCGGTTCCATAAGCCGTACCTGCCGCAGCATCAATACCAAATACCGTACCCGCACCCGACATTTGATGCTGTCCTATGGCACTGGCCGACACATCACTAATGGACAGAGAAATGGTTTCGTTGGCGTTTGACCCCACTTGAAAACTTTGGGTGCCATAGCTGCCATCTAGCAGTTTTTGGCCACCAAAGGCCGTTGTTTCAGCAATACGCGTTAATTCCGTTTGCAATGCACTGATTTCTTTTTGCATGGCATCGCGGTCATCTTGAGAATTTGAACCATTTGCCGATTGCAAAGATAAATCCCGCATGCGTTGCAAAATATTGGTAGACTCTTGCATAGAGCCTTCGGCGGTTTGCGCAATTGAAATGCCGTCGTTGGCGTTACGCATAGCCACACCAATGCCATTAATTTGACTGGTCATACGGTTAGAAATTTGTAAGCCGGCAGCATCATCTTTGGCACTGTTGATCCGCAACCCTGAAGACAGACGCTCCATTGAGGTTTTTAGGCCGTTGTTCGCACTGTTTAGGTTGCCTTGAGACTTCATTGAAGTGACATTGGTATTGACTGTAATCGCCATGGTTAATTCCTCTTTACCTAGCTTTCGCTAGCCTTAACTACTGCCTGTCTACTCAAGTCAGGCCATTGAATTCATACCCGCAATACTTGAAGAGACATTTTCAAGTATCATTACAATCACTGTAACGGCAGCAAAGGTTTAAGCTTTAGGCATTTTTTTACAAATAGATAAAAAATCATCCTCTATTCGATCATTTTCCCCATATTTGTAAAACATCATAACCCATACTTTTAAAGCATCATAAATAGTCAAATAATGACACAGCATTAACTCGGCTAAACAGCTGTGAGGCGGCATTAAGGGACAATTGCTGTTTTTCAAATTCGGTAATGGCACTGGCAATATCGAGATCTTCGAGTAAAGATAGCGCTGAGGTATTGACCAGCTGAGTATTGATATGCACGTCTTTTGCTTTTTCTAATGCATTTAAATCATTACCCGCTTGTGATCGCCCAACAGCTAACTGCGCTTGACCACTGTCAATATTATTTAACAGTTGGTTAAATTCGGCTTGCCCTTGAGGACTATTCACCGCTTCTCCACTTTCAAGCAAACTTATCATGTTACTTAAGTTATCAAATAGATTATTACTGGACTCAGGGTTTAAGGTGACCGAATCCCCTGCCATAGGTGTGCCTTGCAATTGCACCGTTAAACCATTGTGGGTTATAGGCTGAGTTGTATCAATATTTGTCAGGCGCGTCACGCTACTCGAGGGGTCTGTTATATCAAGATTTAAGCCGCCTGCTCCATTATCAATAAAATCATACTGATATTGCCCTGATGTGTGAAGTGAACTGTCACTCACTTTGGCGCTTACTACATTAAATGAGCCTTGTTGGACTGAAGAATATTCTGCGCTGTAATCGCCCATCGTATTGGGCACCTTCATAAATACAGTGTCACCTGCAATGTTCGTGGCTAACGTGCTTTCAGGTGCAATGAGGGTTTCTCTCACACCCGCATCGCCACTGTAATGTATTTCACCATTGCTATCGAAGGCAAAAGGCGTCACGTCAGTATTAAAGCCTGAAAAAATGCTATTGCCCGCACTGTCTTTAGTGTTGGCTAAATTCACCAATTGCTTCAGACTCGATGTTAACTCATGGGTTAAGGCTTGCCTGTCTAAATCACTTAAACTGCCATTCACCCCTTGAAGCATTTTATCGCGCATGCTCTGCACCAGATTTTCGATACTGCCAAGGGTGCTTTCTGTCACCGATAAGCGCCCTGTTGCAATATCTATATTACTGATATATTGCTCGGCTTGAGTGCTTTGCTGTTTGATATTATCAATGGCGATGGCAGCCACAGGCGCATCACCTGCAGTGGACACTTTCTTGCCTGAGGATATCTGGCCTAAAATCTCATTGGCATTGGACTGGTGTTTCAGCACACTCGATGAGGTTTGATTAAACATTTGCGCGGTGGATATTCGCATCAAGACTTCCTTAACGTCATAATGAGTGATGGTTTTGCAAGTGTATTAACGCAGCGAGTTATAAAGTGTGTCAAAAATTTCTGTTGCCACAGTCATGATCTTTGCAGAAGCCGAGTAAGCTTGTTGATAGCGCATTAAATTGGCCGCCTCTTCATCTAAATTAACACCAGATGTAGACTGCACCCTGTCATAGGCTTGTGCATACACAGCATCGGCGGCAGTGCTTTCGACATCGGCGGTTTTTGTCTCGCTGCCAATGGCCAGCTTAGTATTTTCATACACATCGGTTAATGTGTCTTGCCCACCATTCATCAGCTTGAGTTCACTCAACGCCGCCATTTGCACTAAGTTGGTATTATCCCCTGCAGATTGGGATAAATCGAAGGTAAAAACTTCAGTGCCTGTGGCGCTAGAATCAATATCAAAGCTAAAGCCATAGGCACTAATACTTGGAGGGGTATAATTGACAGCGCCACCTAAAGACACGCCATCGACATCAAAGACCTCAAAGGTATTCGCGCTAAGATCAATACTGAAGGTTAATTCAGCTCCCGTCACCGGAAAACCAACGGCATTGGTATCATCAATGCTAGTTAAAGTGAGCCTTGTATTACCACTGTTAACCTCATCGGGCGTCACTTTAGGGCGAGCACTGGCAATAGCTGCAGGCGAGCTCATCACCAGATCAAAACCACTTGCAGCCCCTGCCGTTGGCCGCAACATGAAAGTATCGCTTGAGGCTAGAGTGCCACTGTCAATATCAAGACTAAAGCCATTGCCTCCCTCAAGAGTGTTACCATTGAGCGTTAAAGACGATGTCTTTCCAGAATTCATATCAGTTAATTCATAGCTTGAAGGGGAAGTGAACACTAACTTATATTCAGTCCCCGTTAATGCCGATGCATCATGAATGCTCACACTTAAACTTGCACTTCCTGTGTTATCACTCAATGGCCCTACACGCCCAAAAGCCATTTGAGGTGCGTTAATATCAGTAAATAGGTTCTGACCGAGTACACCGTTCAAATCTAGCCCTTGCGCTTGTAACGAATTAAAGGCATCACTGATCCCTAAGGCCATTTGATCAAGCTCAAGGGCAGCAGGCGTTAACACATCATCTCTGAAATCGGCGAGTGCACCTAATGTTCCCCCCAAAGAGGCGATATTCACCTTAATGTGGCTTACATCACTGCTACCTTTATTATCAGCAGCTGCCAGTATGTTAATATCATCAGGAAAAGGATCCCCCTGAGTCGTCGTCAAAGACATGGCCACTTCACCAGACACTAACATGACTGAGCCCCCCAGCATCACACTTTTGGCTCCCGTATCCAGCTCGACGACATTGACCTGAGCATATTCACTCAATTCTTTAATCAGGTTATCTTGAGCATCCAGCAACTGAGCATTATCACCTGTGGATTTCATCAACTCATTATTGATATTGGCAATTTCACTGCTGATTGCATTAACCCGCTCAGTAATCGCGACAATTTCATCATTAGTTTGCTGCATTTGTCCATCAAGCGATGTATGCATTTGTGACATGCTGCTGGCCAATTGCTCCGCTTGAGCAAGCACATTGGTGCGCAGCCCTAAATCATCTGGCGAGTCAGCTAAACTGTTTACACTTGTGTATAAATCATTGAGCCCTTGTACCGTCGCCTGTCCTGCTGATGAATATAATTGATCTAGCTGGGATGCTTTTGTATAACGTGTTTGCGCAGCACTGACTGCCGTTTGGCCAATGCGCAGCTCTTTAACGGCATAGTCATTATAAATACGTTTAACGTCACTAATGTAAGTGCCTGTGCCATAGAAATTCCCTCCAAAAGATTGAGCGTCAAGACTGGACTGAGAAGCCACTTGGCGGTTGTAACCTTCCGTATTGGCATTGGTAATGTTATTACTGGTCACGGCCAATTGGGATTGCGCGGCTTGCACACCCGTTCGAGCAATATTGAGTAAATCCACAGCCATCAACAGGCTCCTTTCTTTATAGAACGACTAAAAACACTCTATTCAATATTAGATTAACGGCAAATTGCGCCGTTCCTTGAGCTTTTTTCATCATTATCTCAACACAGCTCTAGGCAATAAATCTTGGGTGATTGATTTCAAGACTCTCATGACTTTATAGGTATATTGAGGATCCGTGGCGTAACCTGCATCTTGCAAGCCTTGAATAAACGACTTTGGCGTGCTGGCATTTTGTATCACAGCTTGATAGCGCTCTTCTCGTGTTAACAGATCCACAAAATCATCAAAGCTATGTTTGATATCATCATAGACGCGAAATGAGGCTGACTGCTTGATCTGTCGCCCCTGCTCAAATTCCAGTGTATCCACCACAGCGGTTTGCCCTTGCCAGCTCAAACCCGCCTTAATGTTAAACAGGTTATGACTCGTATTGCCTGCTTGGGTTTGAATGACTTTTTGTCCCCAGCCCGTTTCTAATGCCGACTGAGCCAATAAGACTTCCGCTTGGGTACCTAACCGCTTCGCTGCCTCAACGGCATAGGGATACAATTTCGCCACAAAAGCGGCAGGACTCGATATATTAAGATCAACTGAATCATTGGGAATGCTTTGATGATTATCAATAGCAAGATTGCATTGATTCAATGTAGCTCCCTCATCACCGATAGCGAGCTTATCAAACAAATTTGATGCTAAAGGCCTCTGACCACCTTGATCCACATCTATCTCAGTGGGCGCTTTAGGCATAAAATTTGGCGTATTGTTATCGGCTCTTAACACAGATGCAGGCAGGATTTGGCTGGTTTCAGGGGATAATTGTTGTACCATTAAATCCGATAAGCCTAACATGCCGTCACGGGATAAATTTAACGACATTTGTTGATCGTGCATCTGCTCATAAAACTGAGTGTACTGGCTGTTCAATGGACTATCGGCTTCAAATACCTTATTGGCATCACGCATGCTTTTCATCAGCATTTGCACAAAAATGCCTTCAAACTGCTGAGCCACTTGCTTTAATGCCTCAGGATCCTCTTTTTGGCTTTTTGAACGTAACGCCGCAAAACCATTCAAGTTTAAAAATTGTGATGCATCAGCGAACTTATCCATATATCAATTCCATTCTCCTTCCCTTATAGCTAAATCACAATGAGCTCACCGTGTAAGGCACCCGCCATTTTCAATGCCTCTAAAATAGCCAAAACATCAGAAGGTGCAGCCCCCACTAAATTAACCGCACGCACTAGCTCATCCAAGGTGGTGCCAGGATTAAACAAAAACATACGGCTGTCCTTTTCTGAAGCATTAATTTGGCTGTTTGACGTGATCACTGTCTCTCCATTGGCAAAAGGATTGGGTTGTGAAACCGCATTCGCTTCGGCAATGGTTACCGTCAAACCACCATGAGTAACCGCAGCAGGCAATAAACGCACATCTTTTCCCACCACTATGGTGCCTGTGCGAGAGTTAACGATGACTTTGGCCGACTCGTTAGCCATCTCAATTTGAATATTTTCTAATGTCGCCAAAAAAGACACCCGCTGTGACACGTCTCTTGGCGCACTGACCTGAATAGAGGTTCCATCAATAGCCCGTGCCATGCCAGGCCCCAGCAATGTATTAAGGGTATCGGCTACACTTTTCGCCGTTGAAAAATCAGCGCGATGTAAATTAAAAGTCAAATAGTCACCATTGCCAAAGGGGCTCAATACGGCTCGCTCCACTATCGCTCCATTTGGGATCCTGCCCACAGTAGGCGTATTTTGGATCACTTTAGAACCATCTAATCCTTCAGCACTAAAACCACTGACCACCATATTGCCTTGTGCAACGGCATACACTTTATCGTCCAAGCCTTTTAAAAAAGTTTGCAATAAAGTGCCACCTCTAAGACTTTTGGCTTCGCCCACACTTGATACTGTCACATCCATGGTTTGACCCGGTTTAATAAAGGCCGGCATAGTGGCATTCACCACAACCACGGCCACATTCTTTATTTTGGGCCTAAAATTAGCAGGTAAATTAATGCCAAAGTTTTTCAGCATAGTCGTAAAGGTTTGCTCGGTATAACGGGTTTTTTCTCCCGTGCCGGGCAATCCCACGACTAAACCATACCCCACTAATTGGTTATCTCGCACACCTTGCACATTGGCAATATCTTTAATGCGCTGCGCCTGAGCTAAAGGGGATACCCACAAATTGATGAACAATAAAATGAGAAACCATCCCCATCCTGCTCGGAATAGAAAAGAAGCAGATTTACATATTCCCATAGTCATTAAAATGGCCACCAGCTGCTATAAAAAAACTGACTCAACCAACCCACATTTTGTGAATCCGCAAAAGTGCCTGTACCACTGTATTGAATGCGAGCATTGGCCACACGAGGGGACTCAACTCGATTATCAGGGCTGATGTCTTCAGCACGAACAATGCCCGTGATCCGCACGAATTCATCACCATTATTAATAGAAATCCATTTTTCGCCTCGAATAACTAAATTGCCGTTACTCAATACTTGCATGACATTGGCAGAAATACTGCCCGCCAGACTATTACTTTGATCGGCATCGGCCTCTCGCTTCGTCTTCATGCTATCGGAATAATTAAGATCGATAGGGTTACCATGAATAGTGACATTTTTTCCCCCACCATAAAGTGGGGCTAAAGAGAGATCCGAGCCTTTACTGATCTCATTATTGGCACTTTTTTTTGCCGATGTGGACTCCATCAACACAACAGTGATGATATCGCCCACTTTATGGGCGCGAATGTCCGTGTAAAGGCTTGAAGATTGCTGCTCTTGGTATAAGGATCCCGTGGGCGCCATGGTTGTTGGCGGCGTCTCAGGATAAATAGGGGCATAGTAAGGATCGTCCGCAATGGGTTTACTTCGACTCGAGGTACAAGCCGACAGCCCAAGCAGAATTAGGCAAGCCAGAAACAGATGACGCCAAGGCGCACCCGATAAACAAGACGATAGCGTATCAGTCTTAAAGATTTTGATTAACATAAGAGAGCATCTGATCCACTGCAGTTATCACTTTTGAATTCATTTCATAAATACGCTGACTTTCAATCAAGTTAACCAGCTCTTCAGTCACATTCACATTGGAGGTTTCAAGGGCGCCTTGACGTATCGCTCCCATACCATCCAATGCTGCAGTGCCTTCAATGGGGGCGCCACTGGCTCCTGTTTCAATGTATAAATTTTGCCCTTGGGGTTCTAAACCACTGGCATTAATAAAGTCAGCCATATTCAGCTGACCCAAAATTTGATTTTCAGCTTCGCCGCTAACTTTCACCGACACTTCACCTTCTGAAGACACGGTAATACTGGTAGCATCTTCAGGAATGGTGATCCCAGGTTGCACCACAAACCCCGATCCCGATGTGACAATTTGACCCGTTTCATCCAGTGAAAATTGACCACTTCGTGTATAAGCTGCGCTACCATCTGGCATTTGCACCTCAAAAAAACCGGGACCTTCAATCATTAGATCCAACGAATTATCCGTCGTCACCATATTGCCTTGGCTAAAGACTTTTTGCGTCGCGACAACTTTAGTCCCTGCGCCAATATTGAGTCCATTAGGTAATTTCGTATTGGCCGCACTGACTCCACCGGCCTGATTCACTGTCTGATACAGTAAGTCTTCAAACACTGCTCGGCTTTTCTTAAATCCGACAGTGCTGGCATTGGCCACATTATTAGACACTACGGCAATATCTGTTTGCTGAGCATCGAGTCCCGTTTTACTTATCCATAACGCTGGATGCATATTCCTCACCCCTTACTGATTTAGCACACTTATTGATTTCGCCCAATTCGCCAAATATAAAGCGAAAACATTATTCTTATTGTTATCTTTATTAATAGAATCTAACTAACACGCATCAATGATGCCGAGGCTTTATCATTATCTTCAGCGGTTTTCATTAACTTTACTTGCATTTCAAATTGACGCTGAATATCGATCATTGACACCATTTCATGGACCGCATTTACATTTGAACCTTCAACGGCGCCGCTTTCGACCCTGACATTCTCATTGGCTGGCGCCCTGTTGCCAGAGAGCAAACGAAATAACCCATCCTCACCCCGCATCATGTTGTCATTGCCAGGGTTAACGAGTTTTATCTGCGCCACTTCTTCAACCACATCACCCGTGGCCCCAAGGGGACGTACCGAAATAATACCGTCTTGAGATATTTGAACTTTATCAATGGGAAGCGGTAAAATAATAGGGCCATTCCCTCCCATAATGGGTGTGCCTCTATCATTTCGAAGTAGTCCTGTGGCATCAAAACTTAAGCTACCAGAGCGAGTATAGGCTTCTTCACCGTTAGGCGTTTGTACGGCTATCCAACCATCACCTTTCACGGCAATGTCTAAATCCCGCCCTGTGGTTTTTATTGCACCTGGCGTAAAATTCGATGCAGGCAGTTCTGTCATTGCAAACACACGTGTGGGCAATCCTTCACCAAAAGCTTGCATTGAACGAGCTTGCACCAGATCCGACTTGAAACCATCAGTATTGGCATTCGCCAAATTATTGGCGCTTACGGCTAACGCATTCATATTCTGCTTTGCGCCGCTCATGGCGATATACAGTAATTTATCCATTCATGACTCCGAACATCAGCTAGTGCTCTTCATTAGTGGCAACGCCTTACCTTTAATAGAGCAAGGAGCAAGCTTTATGCCACCTTCATGGCGGCAAGTGCTTGCCGCACTTATTGATAGCAGAAATAGCGACACATTATCGGATCTGCAATATGGTTTGCTGAAGCGTATTATTCACTTCAAGGGTTCTTGAGTTGGCTTGGTAATTTCGCTGAGCAGAAATGAGATCGACCAGTTCGTTATTTAAATCAACATTTGACTGCTCCAATGCCGATGAGGTGATATCACCAAAGGTGCCACTATTGGCCTCACCCGCTAGAGCCGCACCTGAGTCTAAACTGGCCTTCCATGAAGTATTGCCCACTTGAGTTAACCCTTGTTCATTGGCAAAACGCGCCAATGCGACTCGCGCTAGAGGTACCGCAGTGCCATTGCTGTAACTGGCCACAATGAGACCATCAGAGCCAACCTCAACATTGGTTAAACGGCCAACGGTGGTGCCATCTTGAGTCAGCTGCGTTGCCTCTGAAACGCCCGCATATTGAGTAGGATTATTAAAAGCAATCGTTAACGTCTGCGCGCCATCTGTGCCCGCTCCTAAAACACCCGCTCCTCCTACGCCTAAGGATTCAGTGGTGATCGTCGCCGGTGTGCTTCCCGTATAACTGCCTACATCATTGAAGGTCAACACCGCCCCTTGCCAACCCGCTGTTGTTTGAGCATTAGCTGTGGTATCGGCTGCGCCGTCTCCAGTGCTGTCAATATTGTAGGCCGCCGCGCCATCGACATTCACAGGCTCGCCATCCACAGCGTAAAAAGCCACCCAATTACTTTCACCGGTATAAGCTGCACCCTCTGGGCGAACAAAATACGAACTTAAAATATGCGGCTCACCTAAAGAGTCGTACATAGTCACAGACGTCGAATAATTAAAGGTCCCTCTATCATTAGGATCAAATGCACTCACATTCAGCGCATCATCTCCTGCATTAAGGTTCATCTGTAATCCAATGTTTTCAGTCATCGCGGGACTTCCTGCCGTATCCGGAATTTGCACAGGACCTGTAGTCGTTAAACTCACTGCGGTAGACTTTCCCTCATCATCAACCGGAAAGGTCTGTAAAAAGTTACCTTGTGAATCCGAAATATAATTATTAGCATCAACTTTAAAGTCACCAGCACGAGTAAATGAGAAATCTTGATTGTCTATGCCAGAAGAGGTCACAAAAAAACCGCCACCGCCAATAGCCATATCAAGGGCATTATTGGTAAACTGCAAGCTGCCTTGATGAAATTGTTGGGCCACTTGCGTGGTAGTGACGCCTCCTCCCACTGCGGTTTTCGCATTAGAAAAAATAGAATTAGCATACACATCGGCAAATTCAGTGCGTGACTCTTTAAAGCCCGTAGTATTCACGTTAGCAATATTATTTGCTGTGGTGTCTAAATCTTTTTGTGCGGCAGAAATACCACTAAGTGCAATATTAAACGACATATCCCCATCCCTTTTTCTACTTTATTTTGTCTTTTTTATTTTTCAGTCGTGAACGTGAACAAAAGCTATGATTCAGACACCGCCAATACGTCTCCCATTTGTATACCTCCGAGTCCACGCAAATTGAGTATGGCGCCAGTATCAGCTGTCCCTAAAGACACACTGGTCACATGAGCATAAGTGGAAACAGGTAACTCTTGACTCTCACCGTCTATTCTTCCGCTGGCCTTAATCTTGTAACTGCCTATAGCGACCGCTTCTCCATTAGCATCCAGTCCATTCCAACTCAGATCTATGTTGCCTCCCGCGCTGCCATCGACAATATAGCTGGTCACCAAAGCGCCATTGGCATCTTCAACTCGCACAGTGATCTCATTAATCGCCTCAGGTGTACTCACAACCGAATTCAATGTCGAATCTTGCTCAGAAATATAACCTGTATCTGAGGGAATAAGGACTTTTTGCCCCACTAAACTGGATGCTTCCAACGCTTGACTCGATGTCATAATGGCATTGAGACCCACAATCTCATCATTTAACTTATTGATCCCATCGGCAGTAGAAAACGAAGTTAATTGCTGCACCATTTGATCATTCTCAACGGGCTTGAAAGGGTCTTGCATGGAGAGTTCTTGAGTCAACAAAGTTAAAAAATCTTCTTGAGTCAGCTCTTGATTATTTTCTTCTGGGATCACAGACTCTGTTGGCAGTCTCAAAGCGTCTAAAAAAGGATTTCCCGTTACTATACTGGATGTGCTCATACAAGACCTCTTCTATAACCATATGGAATACTTACAATAATGCATAACATTTATGATTTCCCTAATTTTAAGGTTTGCTGCAACATGCTTTTAGCCGCATCGGTCACTTGCACGTTCATTTGGTAAGAACGAGATGCAGAGATCATGTCAGCCATTTCTTCCATCACATTCACATTGGGTTTGTAAATAAAGCCATCAGTATCCGCCATAGGATGATTCGGAGAGTACGTTTTCGTCAAAGGTAAATCACTTTCAACTATGCCTTTTACTGCCACGCCCACCGAAGACTGTTGCTGCTTGGTCGCTTTTTCCATACTGGCTTCAAAAATAGGATGTCGAGCACGATACGTGCTATCAACACTGCTAGAAACCGAATCGGCATTAGCAATATTACTGGCTGTGGTATTTAGCCTCACAGACTGGGCGGACATTCCGGATCCCGCCACATTAAATATATTAAATAAGCCCATGATTATTCCCCTCTAATGGCTTTTTTTAATCCCTTGAAACGACTGTCTAAAAATCCCAATGACATCTGATATTCCAAGGTGTTTTGCATAAATGCCGATTGCTCCTGCTGCATATCGACAGTATTCCCGTCCCCGGTATCAGGCTGAGTCGGTATACGGTATCCCGGCGTCTGTTGTGATAGCGCTTTTAAGTCAAAATGCTTATTATGACTCTTGACCATTTGCAGCCCGTTTTGTTGGCGACTAGCAGCAGCGAGTGCCTTATTAAAGTCAATATCACGCGCTTTATATTGTGGCGTATCCGCATTGGCAATGTTGGAAGACAAGACTTCTGCCCGTTGAGATCGCACCCCTAGAGTATGTTGATGAACCCCTAAGGCTTTATCAAAGTTAATCGCCATAATTTTGCCTTCTGATATTGAATAGAAAATATTAAGCAATTGATGTGCCATAGAATAAGTTGACATGAGATAAGGACGATAAAAAACGGGATCGTCATTTAAAATCAAAGTTAAAGACTCAAGCTGGTCATCACATGCGGCAAGGCATTGCCATGTAACGCTATGATTTAAGCCTCATCCATAATAGGCCAATCCATTCGTGAAATGCAGTAGCAGACATCTGCAAATAACACTCTTGAGGATAAAAATAAGAAAATGATAAAGTGCCATTTCTCTTTCGACTCACATGCATAGTCGGCGCAGGGATGACTGAGATCTTCTCTTTTTGATAAAACGCCATGGTTCTCCGCATATGGCTGGCTGTTGTCACCACAGCGACGGGCTGATTATTAATCCTTTCACTGATTAATTTCACTTCTTCTTCAGTATCTCTTGGGGTTTCAAAAACCTCAATACACTTTTCAGGTATGCCTAGCGCTAGAGCGAGCTCTTGATGCATGGCCGCCGTTGAACGCGTACGGCCTAAGCTACTGTATCCCGATAACAAGATAATGGCCTGAGGGTTCAAATGCCAGATCCGCACGGCTTCAACCATTCGAATACAAGAGGTATAACTTAATTGACTCGTTATAGGCAAAGAAGCGTCCTCAACATGACCTGCTCCCAATACATGTATAAAACTAACAGGTGTGTTTGAATAAGCTGAATAGCGAAATTCAAGGGGCTTTAATAAACCAAAAGCAACAGGCTTAAGACTCAATAAATAGAGAAAAACAACACTTAACCCCAGCAAAGCATAGCCTAAGGTAAAATCAGATAAATAAACAAAAATCAAAGCAAGCAGAATAACACCTAAACAAGCTGGTAAAGGTTTTAATAAATGACCTAACACCCATTTAATATAAAACATCTCAACCTCAATGATGCCCACTATCAATATTTTTACTCAGCAGCTTAAGCAAAAAAGTGGCTCACATCCCTTATGACTAAAACTTAAGTGTAGTTCTCCTGAAAAGAATGAGTAGTTAGCCTACAAAATCATCTCCTCTCTTTATTAACACTACTGTCTCAAAATAAAGTGTCCGATGGTATTAGACCAAAACAATCATCTTTAAAAATGTGAATTGGGTTGTTTAAGAAAGGCAAGTTCATCAGCTGTGGACTCTCGACCTAAAATGGCATTTCGATGGGGATAGCGACCAAACCTGTCAATAATCGCCTTATGCTGATGTTCATAATCCACGCTCGATTCCACGGCTCTTTGTTTAAACAAAGGCAACGCCATTTCATGAATGAGTCTTGATTCACTGTGCATCATAGGCATATACAAAAAACTGCACTCTATAGAGGTTAATGCTTTATCTGCCCTGTGCGCAATCGCCTCTTGGCATAAAGCCAATGCCAATGAATCACATTCAAAGGCTTGAGGGGTATCGCGAAACATATTTCTTGAAAACTGATCAAGCACAATAATTTCGGCTAATCGCCCTTTGGCTGTTTGCCGCCAAGCATAGAGTTCACAACGACTCGCCTGATGATGTATCTGCGCAAATTGTTCTCGAATGCTTTGGTCAAATATGGGATCTTTTTCCCACCACTGAGCAGGCTTTATCTCTTCAAACCAAAATTGCAAAACTTTTTGGTACATAAGGTTTCCTTTGTCTAATTAGCTCAACAGAAAGCGCCGTCTAGGCTTGGTACTCTGATTTGAGTAAAGCATAAACATACTCATCTGCCCAAGCCCCTTTAAAAAATACACTTTTAATAAAATGGGCTTCTTGTCGAAAATGAAGCCTTTCAACTAATTGGCATGAAGCACTGTTTTGAGTATCAATAATCGCTATCACTCGGTGTTTATTCAGCGTATTAAAAAGATAGGCTAGCAATGCTTTTACTGCTTCATATGCAATTCCTTTCCCCTGAAACTGTGGTGCTAACGTAAAGCCTATTTCAACTTGTTGTTCATCAATAAAATGCACCGCTAAATCACCAAACAATACTTCTGAGTCACGGTCACTAATCGCTAACTGGTACCAGCAAGCTTTTTGCCCAAAAGACGCATAATCCGTTCCCGCTAATAATACTTGTGCATCCGCCAAGCTATAATCTTCATTCCAACTTTGATACTCAGCCACTGCTGGTATAGATCGATATTGGCTAAAAGCCAAAAGATCATTTTCAGACAAGGCTTTTATCAATAAACGTTTCGTGATTAACTCAGGACACATATCAATACCATTATGAATAATAATTAACGCTAAAATATCAGGATAAAAAATAATAAACAACAGAGGGTTAATCTATAAAATCAAGAATGAAAGGCATTAGAAATAATCCCAATTGTACGCACTGTTGCTCCCTTTATTGCTGATATTACAACCATGAATTGGCAAGGGTTTTAATTTTTTAATGGAATAGTCTCATTAGCTTAGATTGCTATCCTCATTGAAGTAGACTATTTTTTAAGTCATATACCTTTTATGAAAATCATATAAGTTTAATTATTTTAGATATCATTCTGGTTTCTATTGCACTGCCTATTATTGGATGCGCCATACAGAATAGAAAAAATAACTGGAACACATGGAAGACTCATCATGCGATGCCCAAGAACTGGAACCCCCCTTAAAGCTGTTAAAGTCGGCGGAATTACAGTCGATATTTCCACCGCTTGCGGCGGTGTATTCTTCGATCACTTAGAATTACAACATTTTGATGAAAAACATGAACAACGTGGTCAAGTATTAGCCGATCATTTAAAACAATTCATTCCAATGAAAATTGATTTAAGTCAACGAATAAGGTGCCCTAAATGTATCAAGATTACGATGCAAAGGCATTTCTATAGTCCGAAAAACATTATTGAAATAGACGAATGCCCAGGTTGCGGTGGATTATGGCTTGATTACGGTGAACTTGAAAAAATAAGAACACTTTTTCCCACCAAGGCAGACAGGGACAATGCGGCTAAAGAATTTGAAGAAAACATACTTCACAGTTCTGAATACCGAGATCACATGCAACATTTAGAAGCTAAAGAAGCAATGGCTAAAAGAATAAAAAACATTAAGCAAGTCAACTCTTTTTTGTACTTGTTTAATCCCTAGTCCCCACAAAGACAACATCAATGACCAATAACCAATAACCAATGGCCAATGGCCAATGGCCAATGACGCAAGAATAGCGCCAATAATTAACCACTTTATATAGAGTGGTATTTTTACAGGTTATTTTGAAAATCTCAGTTCCAACAAGAGACACAGTGATAAAAATCGAAAAGTGAAGATAAAAACACATTAAAGTATGTGTACCTATTTATTTTAACCGCTCTTAAATAGTCTTTTCTCTATTCATACTGACATCAAAAAATGAGAAGCATTAACATATTCATTCTGTTTCCCTAATATTTAAAAGATATGTTTATACTTGTGCATACTGGCATTCCTTGCTAACGTGGCAATATTAATGGTTAGTTAATTATAAGCTAATCATTTTAAGCTAAGCCGTACTGAAAAATAAACCTGAAGGAGATAAAATGGAAGCATTAATCAAGTATGCGCCGGAACAAGCAGGAGAGTTATTTCAATACCGCTCTAAATACCTTGTATGCGAACAGTATAAACAAGATTTACAATACCCTGATATGTATTACGCAAGTTCCTCTTATCTTCACTTAGAAGATACAGAGCATCCAAATCATATTGCTTATTATATTGCCGGAAATAAAACCCAATGCCATACCTTTAGATTAATATTAAATATTAATGATATTAATCATATGCCCGCTGATAAAGAATATTTACTCGCTTGCGCCAAAGACTTGTATTTATATGTATTTGATCGTCCACTGGATGAAAGAATTATTTATGCAATAAAGCATGGACAAGATGTTCAGTTTATTTATAGAAAAACAAACATTAGTTTATATAAAAAAGATTGGTCTGCTAATGCAACAAATGGATTTGAACTTGAATTTAGCATTGGATAATACACTTATTTAACTCCAATCGATTCAGTTAAATTCAAAGGGGTCTCAGTTTTTATTAATCAATACCTTGGCATGGATGCCAATCTCTAGTTATTCATGATTTCAATGTTATTACAATCAATAACAATAAGCTGCCACAAATTTGGAGCAAGATAATCTGAACTTAAGCGCTAACTCGAAGAAATTCAAGCTCGGGAGCCGTCTTAGTAGGCATAAACTCTATGACATCATAATGCGCGATACCATTTTGCTTAAAAGGATCGAAATCTAATATATGCTCCAGTACTTCTCGACTATCTACAAGGGCTAAAATCACACCACCAGTACGTGGCTCTTTTCGTCCAGAAGCCAAAAAATGCCCCGCGGTATACTGCGCCTCTAAATAGGTAATATGTGCAGGCAAATGTATTTCCACTTCGCTTAACGCCACCAAATACGTCAAAGATACTACAAACATTCACTCCTCCTTAGTTTTTAGCCATAAACTAAATCATTTTTTCAAAATAAAGCAATAAGTTACCGTCAATATTTTGCTGATCAAATTGACGATAACCTAATTTTTTATAGAGATATTGGCCTCGATCATTCTTATCAAAAACATCTAGCCAAATTCGATGCGCCCTTAACTTAGACTGACAATAAACTTCCATTTTCTGTATGGCTAACTGCCCCACTCCTCGGCCTCTGCCACTCTCTCCAATAACAATACGACGAAATTCAACACACCTAGAAGCATCAATAAATAAAATAATAAAACCAACAAGCACTTGCTCTTCTAAAATAGAAAGATAAACAATATCATCCTTAGTCATTTCGCTAAGATGTTTTTCATCACTATAAGGAATAATATACTCCATCGTGCCTGCCTTTTGCTCCATAGACACAAAGTATGGAATGTCTTCAACACAGGATAATACCAATTCAATCATCATATTATTAACCTAGAGTTTTACCTTTGCCGCTTCAAAAATGGATAAACTGACTTCTATAGCAATGTGTGTTCGCTCACCCTTTATATGAGCCTTAATCAAACATAACGTCATTTCATCCACTTTGCCTTTACAATCTTCAAATCTCCAAATACAAGGGCTCACCTTCGCGCAACAAGCATGCTTCATCATACTCGCAAAAAAGTCGCAAGCGCTGCCAACAGCGAGTCAGTCTAACATGATTTATTTAAACATAATTTAACGGTTACAGATAGACAGCCCCACAACTCAGAGTATAAGATAATGTTATATTTAATCGTTAGCGCATTACATCATTAGGGAGTCATATGGCCAATGCTAGGCATAGTAGCCATTTCTTTGTCACCAATGATAATGTTAAATTACATTACCTTGATATAGGTGAAGGCCAGCCTATTATGATGCTTCCAAGCTGGACCCTCAGTACCGATATATATCAACATCAAATAATAACGCTAAGCAAAAAATATCGTGTCATTGCATTGGATATGAGAGGACACGGCTTATCCGAAAAAGTTGACTATGGTTATAAAATCTATCGACTGGCACACGACTTATATGAATGCCTTAATCACTTAAATATACAAGGCGCTACCTTACTCGGTCATGCCGTCGGCGCATCCATTATTCTATGCTACTGGGAACTTTTTGGAGCAGAGCATATCAAGAAACTCATTTTATTAGACAGAGCGGCAACCCCCATTTCCAATCCCAATTGGTCAAAAGAAGATATTATCCATTTTGGGGCAACTTCAGATACCTCTACTGTCTCTACATTGTGCCATCAAATCGCTAATGGTGAAGGAAAAAATATCAGCAAGTCCTGCTTGATTGTATGCTATCAAAAAGTATCTCAAACAGAGATAAACAACACATTCTGAGCAGTGCTTCTGGCATTCCTAATATTGGTGCTGCGCAGCTATTCTATGACAATTACCATCAAGATTGGCGAAACACACTCAAAAGCATTTCTCTGCCCACCCTTATTATTGCAGGGCGTGGCAGCCCGATTTCGGTCACCTCACAAAAGTGGTTAAGTCAACAAATTAAACATGCAAAACTGGTTATTTTTGAGGTCGAAGAAGGGGGAAAACACTTTCCGTTTATCGAAAATCCCAAAAAATTTAACCAACACATTGACGAATTTGTTCAATCCTAATGCATTATATCGACTCTAAAAGCAAGTCAGAAATAAATCTCTCACTATCCTTTTTGTATTAAACACTCTATTTGTTAGAATACTGTTGACGTATTTTCATTTCAATCTCCAGTTAAATCTATTATGTCTTAACTGGGTTAGTCGTATCAATGAAACCACGTCACTCCTATTAACTCCGTCTAAGCCTAATTTTTAATCCAAGAATATTATCAAACGACTACACTCGATTGCCATTTAAAATGTCCCTAAAGTAAATATAATTAAAAAAGTGTAATGACTGCTCATTTCTTATAATAATGCATTTTTTTGATATAAAAGCAAACTCACCTAACGTATTATCAAGAGGCAAATAAAACTCGAGCAATAAAAGCGATTTGATTGAAAAATAATATTTTTATTGATTCAAGTATATTCAATACGCTACAACAGCAAAATGAGAATAGTATGCCAACAATTAATCCAACGACAACGACTGTGAGCCAACCCTTTGGGGAACTGGAAGAACATTCACTTAACTCCACTTTTCAACCGAATCATAGTCAAAGTAACACCCTTACAACTTCCCCCCAAGGCCATACAACAATGGGGGAAGTTGGTGAAATAACACAGCAACCAGCCCTTAAGCAAAGCAAAACAGATACGGCGCCACCAGACGCCTCAATGTTAAAAAAGATAGGCCATCCTATTTTTAAAGCAACAGCAGGAGCAATAACTGCTGTTGGCGCTGGCTCTATGATCGCTGTTATTGGAGGCGCCATCTCTGCAACAGGTGTCGGTGTCGGCGTGGGTATCGTCTTGATCGGAGTCGGACTATCAGTGATGACCGCCAGCACTGCAGTCTCACTAGAGAACAAAGATCCTAATGAAAGTAAGGGGATGCATTTGGCAAAAGCCGTTGCTTGGTATAGCGCAGGCGTTGCAACCTCAGTTGCAACAATCGGATTCGCTGTCGCTGCTATACTCACACAAGGGGAAATACTTGAGCTGCTAAGAGGCAATGGGCATTCAAGTGGCATCGCTATGCCACATTCAAGCAAGCACATAGAACAGACCCCTATTGATAGCAGTGAAATGGAAGGAGTGCCTGATACGGCTCCCTTTTCCCACTCACCTAAAAACAATCCTAATACTATCAACAGTACTCTAGATTCAACCAAAAAAATGCTCAATTCTATGATGGATGGCGTTAGTCAAGTCACCCACGAAATCGCACGCAATGTTCACATGAATTTCATATAAATTATCACCATCTCGAGTTAGCAATGAACAAACAAGATCCAGCGAATTCATTTATTCAACAATTGGCTATGGAAACCATTAGACAACAGGGGACCATACCCGCACCCTTTCAAACCGAAAAAGACCACATTAACGCCACCATGATCAAAGTGCGTAAGCATTTAACCACGGCGAATAATGAGTTAATACTCGGCCTCAACTATTTACTTGATAAAAGTCCATTGGAGTTGCAACAGATCATTCATGATATCGTGTCAACACTTCGATCCGCTGAAGGCATACAACACATTATGCAATCGGCCTTGTTACAACAGCCTAATACCTTTACATTATTTTCTGATGCGGTTAATGAATTTTATGATTGTGGTGACTTCAATATTGAATGCTGTGTCATCTCTGTATTCATCGCTCTTTTTCCACTAGAAGCTCAACCCTATATTTGTTTAGCCACCCTCATTTGGCGCAAAGACGGCATACAACAAGCAGCAAGCTTCTATGAAACACTCATAGACACATTTCACTCCCCACTAATACATTATTTTGCTGCCGATTGTTTAAAAAAATCAGGCAATCATTCCAAAGCGGCCCTCCTTCTAGCCCAAGCAAAAACACATATAGAAGCACAACCAAGAAAGCAGCAAAATACTGAACTGTTATCAATGATAGGACAAGCATTAACGTCATCAAATAGGTAACTCACCCACCCATGATATCCATTCAACTTCACACGGTATTTTGCTAACATAGCAAGATGGGTTATAAAACTCAGCACAATTAAGCCGAACTCGGTGAAAACAAAAGGTAATTAAATGAATCCTATTCTTGCGCTATTAAAAGAACATAATATCAGTGATACTCAAACCCAGTCAGTATTTCAAGCATTAACGGAAAACCCTCTCATGGCAATGAGCACAGTTCAAGAGTTAGGG
The DNA here is from genome assembly GCF_947495455.1 of uncultured Shewanella sp. Classification (GTDB taxonomy): domain Bacteria; phylum Pseudomonadota; class Gammaproteobacteria; order Enterobacterales; family Shewanellaceae; genus Shewanella. The sequence continues at coordinate 27,554 of NZ_CANLZC010000073.1, forward strand.
ATCCCACAAGAGAAATTACAATCTTTAATGATGTTGTTGATGCAACAACCCCAACTCATTAAAGAAGCCGTCGATGAATTAGGCCTTGATTTTTCTAAAGTAGAAGAAGCAAAAGCAAGCTTAAACAAGTAATCGATAACCAATAAACGTAAAAGTCAGCCCATTGACTGGCTTTTATTTTCTCACTCAATTTGGTGAAAATAATACCCTAAAGTAAAATGAAACAATTCATCAATACTCTATGGATATCATTATGATCTTCCCCCTTGCATTCCGCCTTACTCAAGGAATAGATTTAAAGCTTGCCATACAAAAAATAGTGAAAGAAAATCACATTAGGGCTGGAAATATCGCCTCTTGTGTTGGTAGCTTATCCACACTCAAAATCAGGCTTGCAGGTGCAACCAACACATTAACACTGCAAGAGCCGCTAGAAATTATCTCCATAATGGGCACATTGACACTTGAACACGCCCATATTCATCTGTGCGTTGCCAACCAAAAAGGTGAGGCCTTTGGCGGACATTTACTAGAAGGCTCGATTATCGATACCACAGGCGAACTCATAGTTCACTATTATCCTGAACTTAACTTCGTAAGAAAATACGATCACAATACAGGCTTTACTGAGCTTTCTATTGATGCAAATTAAGCTTTATTGGTTAAGGTGAACTAAAATTAAGGAACAGTCACACATGAGTACATTGTTATGGCACTTATTCTTTGCAGTCAATGCCAACAGCCTATTTCAAAAGACAGCTTAACATGCCCACTCTGTGGCCATTCAAATAGTGAACCGACGCTATCAACCACTGAAACATCTGAAAGAAAAATTTCATTGCCCTTATTACTAGGGATTATTTTTATCCCTTACCTTTTTACTTGGTTCATTCTAAGAAAAGGTTACAAGCTCACCAGCCAAGCTATTGCTCTGGCTTGGTTAACCTTTATGATATATTGCCTAGCTATCGCCTTTTATGATCCCAAGCATCATCCTCTGCAATCAGAGCAGCCCGTCATCATAGAGATCCAAAAAAATCAATAACCCGCTATTTCCATACTATAATTATCAATATAGATTGACTGATATTCCCATTAGTAAAGTAGTATGATGATTCAATTTAACAGTAATACATTATTAACATTTGTTTTTTTATTGACGTCTTTAGCCTGTCATCAGCTTATCGCCCACCCCTTAACCAGCGAAAAAAAAAATGACATTATTTTAGACTTCGCTAAGAGCATTTATTCTGAGCCCAAAATACAAAAGTTAACTTCATCAACCATTCTCACTGTGATTGATTTCTCCGTAAAGCCGATACATAGAAGGCTTTGGGTCATCGATATTGAAAATGAAGAAATCCTCTTTCATACTTTAGTGGCTAATGGGGTAAGCTCCTCTCACTTTTCTAACAAACCTCACAGCCATGAGTCGAGTATTGGCGTCTTTCTCACTGGGCGTACCTATTATGGCAGACATGGGCTTTCACTAGAATTAAATGGTATTGACGGTAAATTTAATAATAATGCCAAACGCCGACACTTAGTTGTGCATAAAGCAAAATATGCAACAAGAAAGTTTATACATATTCATCATACATTGGGAAGAAGTTGGGGCTGTTTTGCCATCGCACCTAGAGTGTCTCATGACATCATTGACACAATAAAAAACGGCACAATATTGATCGCCTACTACCCCAATAAAGAATGGTTAAATCACTCACCTTATATTTCCCCTAGCACCCCGAGACTTAGCGAATACCCTCTCGATTAATGTGTTGTTGGTCAATTTCTTCTGTCACGATAGCAGACCTAAATGTCAGCCTGCGCGATTCCTTTTCTAACGGTAGGCGTGCCTTTAACATCTATTTAAAAGCTCAGTATGCCTGACGTAATTTAACGATAAGAAGTTGCAATAACAGCCAGCCCAAATAAAAAATGAATCGCTTTTTAGAAGATTAAAATAAAAAAACCTCGACTTATGTCGAGGTTTAAATACTCTTCACTAGAAAGATGTTAGTTGATACCAGACTTGAACTGACGCGCCCTTCTTAACAGCAAGAGACGAGGGATTTTAAATCCCTTGTGTCTACCGATCTTACAACTCAAGGCAATGATTTGTTTTTTTTAAATAATTTTAAAAATTAAAATAAAAAAGCCCCGACTTTATGTCGAGGCTTAAATACTCTTCACTAGATAAATGTTACTAGAAAGATGGTAGTTGATACCTGACTTGAACTGGCACGCTCTTCTTAACAGTAAGAGACGAGGGATTTTAAATCCCCTGTGTCTATCCCACCACTCAAGAAAAATATTCATCTTTTTAAAGTATTAAAACAAAAAATCCCTAGCATAAGCTAGGGATTTAATATTCTTTACTAGAAAGATGGTACCCGAGGCCAGACTTGAACTGACGCGCCCTTCTTAACAGCAAGAGACGAGGGGTTTTAAATCCCTTGTGTCTACCGATCCCACCACTCAAGAAAAATATTCGTCTTTTTAAAGAATTATACCAATCTGCATTAGAAGTTGGTCACTTTTGCCCAGCTTCTTGAGCATATGCTTTTGACCCTTTTAGTACACTCA
>NZ_CANLZC010000074.1 GCF_947495455.1 uncultured Shewanella sp.
AGCTTATTATGGTTGTTTGGAGTATTTTACCTCAAAACCCTTGATGTGGCTGCTTTATATAAGGGGACACCTAAGGTATGGGACGGTATTGTCAATGACTCCAACTTTTACTTTGCATTTTGATGAGATTTTCTCTGGTTATGTCAAAGCGGGTATTTCCTATATTGATATCGATTTTCAATATGATATTGATTATTTTAATTTTAATAATGATTTAACTGGATTAGGCTATGTATTGGGCGCAGGCATAGACGCGACAGTGTCTAAACATATCGCACTTCGTTTAGGCTATGAGTTTACCTCTGGTGAATTAGAGTTTAACAATGCAGGTAACTTTAAAACGAATCTATCTCAGGTGAGCGTTGGAGTGCATTATTTATTTTAATGAAGAAGGCCTAGACCAATAGGGATCTTGGCTATGTTTCAAATGCAAGAGTTAACTTTATCAAAAAGTGTTTGCTAACAACCGCTTAAGATCAATTTAAGAAGGATGATAATATGTATTCGCAAATAGGGAAACTGAAAAAGCAAAGAAATAAGTGGGTTACTCACCCTGTTACGCTAAAAAAGGGGATTGTGCAGCGTATGATCGTACTAAATAACTATCATAATGTGTATATTCCTGCTCATTTAGACCCTGGAAACGCTACTGAAAGAGACAGAATGAAAACCGCGATTAATACTTTGACGAATAGGAATGATAATGTGGTATTTGTCAGTACAAGTGGCTTTGATGACGTAATGCAAGAAAATATCAGTAAGGAGACTCAAAAATTACTCAGAATGGATAATAAGTATATTGAAAAAAAGGAAGCGCACAGATTAACGGCTGTGGCTGGAAGAGCGCAGCAAGATCGAACGCTTGATCCCGATCAACGTAAAGCAGTTATCGATCAATTAGGGAGGGATTTAAATGTGCTTACTGTCAATCCAACCTGGGAGAAAAATGTGGAATTACGCCAACAGTTTTCTGATGAAAAACAAGTCTACATCTATCCTAATGACACAGAATTGGATAATCCATATACTTTTCCTACTGAGCGTAAATTGATAGCACCAGTGGATATGCTTGATGCACCAGGAGTCTTAGGCGCTGTCGGAAACCCTAATGAGATCTGTGCGATCCAAGCCATTTCAGATTTGCAAGGGGATGTTCATACTATGTGGGGAGATTTGGATAGTGATACAAGTGTGCCTGTATGGCATGCTGCTTGTCGGACTAAGGGGCTTGATTACCGAAACGATAATGAATACATCAAAATTCTAATGAAACTGGGGTTTACATTGGTTCAAAATGATCCGGTTATTTATAATGCAATTGATTGGACAGCAGCCAATCTAGGTGATGGAGATTACTTTTTAGCGACTGGAGCAGGTGACATTGGGCATGCGATAGGCGTACGGGTTGTGGGCGGAGTTGATACTGTTTTAGATAGACAAGAGCTGCATAATGATGCGGTCGTTGTGAAGTATATTTTTAAGAAATAGTGAAGGTTGGAAGAATGTGATCAATAACCGATTCATCAGGTCATTTTGTCCTAGACTTTGATGAATGAACTTGCCTATAACAAAACTCAAACTCTTTTAAAACGCTTTTTAGCTTCATTGTTATTTTTTGATGAACCCAGCATCTATTGCATATTCATTGATATAGACTGCTGATTAAACAACTCATCTCGATTAAAATTGAATATTACTCTTGAGCCATATAGCAGCTTCAATGAAATAGGACTGGAACTCATTATTTTATTGGGTTGTAGAAGTGATTTTATATTTTAAACGGTTTGTTTAAAGCAGTCCTTTACAATGATAAGCATTAGTTTTTTAACTTTCGTTATGGCTAAATTTATTTTTAACTAAATAGAGAGGAATAAATGAGTGATAATTATAGTGAGGTTATAGAGCAAAGTGAAAAGCATAAAAAGGATTTAATTAAGTCTCATCCTATTGTGATGTGGGTGATTGTGCTGTTGGTGTATATTATTTTATTGGTTGGTATAGGTTATATCGCTTTCTTCGATCAAGATTTTAATAATCCTCAACATACCATTGGGAATTATATGAGGATTTTGGATGAGTATAAACATTTAGCACCTGATGAAAAGGTGTTGAGTGAGGAGGAATTTTCGGCAATATTGATAGAAAGTATGAAGAAAGATTCAGAAGGTGGAGGTGAGTTACAGGAATTAGCCTCGCAATCATTTAATATTATACTCGGTGCTATCCTCGCTTTTTTATCTGGGTCAGTCACAATTATTTTTCAGCGAATGAGCAAGAAGAAAAGCTAAAGGCGTTATTTATTTTTTCAATTGATATTCCACATGCTTATTATTAATTTTAATTGAATTCAACGTTTATTCACATGCTGTTTTATCTATTCAGTTAATATCAATTTATTTTTTTAACGTAATTAAATGGAGAGAGCAATATGTATGCTCAAAAACAAAAAGTCATACACAAAAAGACACCGCTTTTGATGAGAAAGGCCATGATCCCCTTATTAATGGAACGGGGAAAGGATCCTGTCAGCCCATTACCTGGCATCATTCAACGGCGAAGGGCAGCGGGCTGGTACCGAACAAGAGAAGCGACTCGGCTTAGGCAAACTGCAGCGCCTCATGATGAAATTATAGCGGTTCCCAATGGGGCTTTAGTTAAGATTTTAGATGATAGAGTGAATAATTTTGCTGTTAAACTCATTCCTCGGGATCATCGCTGGGCGAGTTATGGTGGCCAAGTGGGTTGGATAGCCAGTACGCGACTGAACAATGATCCCGATACAGCTTATTATTGGAATACCTACCACAATAATAATGCACCGGCGTTATTTCGTTTAGCCAATTTGCAATATGTGTCTGTGAGTAATGGGGTTGTGGGCAGTATCTATTTTGAAGATGCGGCTGGTAATAATGGTCGAATCCGTTTGAATCATCCCTCAGGCCCAGCAGTGGAGTCTCATGTGGATCCTGTTGAAGTGTTTACACATGCTAATTTGAATGCGGCGCGCCCTAGCCGAGCTAAACGAGGGGAGGGCATAGCGGCAACGCGATTATTTATGACAAATAATGGCTGGCATAATCCCCCACGAGTCGGTGAATATGTGTATGAGCTTTGGGCCAATGGCCCAAATGTGGCAGCCAGTCACCCTTCTCGAGGGCAATACACTGCGCCTGTTAATATTACACAAAATATGATCAATGTGCTTTATCATGCCGTGCAAACGGAGCAAATTGGTAATAGCATCATGAGTCAATTGCGTAATCATGCCAATATGGCGGCTCAGCTTAATGAATAATATTTTTTTCTTTGTTAATGAACACTGAGTTTTTTACTGTTCGTAGCATACATCCAAGTGAAACTCGTATCTTCAATCCACTTGGGTATAGTCAGTGCCTTTATTCACAGTGAGAAGCCTGTTGTTACTGGAATATTTTTTCATCTTAACTAACATTCTTATCGAGGGATTTTTTACATACTTTTTGAAGACTTTTTTGAAGGACAAGGTTAAATATGATGAAATGGATTTGCAGTATTATTTTTGTGTGTTTGAGTATAACGGCTAATGCAGAGCCAATTAATCTAGTGGGAAAATGGCAAGGAGAATATCGAACCTATGTGTATCGAGACGGTAGTATAAATAAGGGGTATGCCAGTACAACCTTTACAGTGATAGAGCAAGATACGGCATTTCTGCGTGCCACTTCTCAATGGCAGAATCACACAAGTAAAACGGTAAAAGCCGAAGTGGCGGGTGACATGGTGCAATCAGCAACGGAAACATTACTTGGTATGTTTAGTTTTGATGGTAAGGAAGTGACTTTTATTGATACTAAGGACAATGGCATGTTTAAAATGAAGATCATTGATAACAATACCATGCAGGCGATGTATATTGAAAATCAACACCATGAAGCGACATTATTTAGAGTCGAACTTAAACGTGTCAAATAGGCCATTGGTGTGAGCGACTGAAGTGATAGTCATTTTAATCACTTTAGTCACTTGTTTAAAGTGGGGAGGAAGCTTTGCTTTGATAACATTGAAGCATTAGATCATAAAATAAAAGGGAACATGATGCCCGTTTACCAAGCAGAACAAGTCAAAAAGACAAATAATCAAGGCTATCAAAATACGAGTATACTGCCGTTAATTCATCAAAAATCGGCTCAAAAAAAGCGATCCAATATCGGCAAAGGTCCTTTCGTTAAAGGTCCCTTCGTTAAAGGTCCTAGTCACAGTATTGCTCAGTTGAGAATAAAGCCCAATAATACCGGCCTGCCTGATAGGTTAAAAGTGGGTATGGAGCGTCTCTCAGGTATGAAGCTTGATCATGTCAAAGTGCATTATAATTCCCCTCAACCAGCAGCATTACAGGCCTATGCGTATGCACAGGGGAGTGATATTCATTTAAGTCCTGGCCAAGAAAAACATTTACCCCATGAGCTAAGTCATGTTGTGCAGCAAGCCCAAGGGCGCGTTAAAGCCACGACCACTGTAGCTGGCATGGCGGTGAATGACAATGCAGGATTGGAGAGAGAAGCCGATGAGATGGGCGCTCAAGCGCTGCAAATGAAAGCTTCAAGGTCATTTTTTAAAAGCCAGAATGACAATACTCAATGCAGTGTTGCTCAATTGTTTAGCTATCAATCAAAAAAAACCATAGAAGGTGTCTCTTTAGCGGTGACTATACATAATACCGGAAAACAGCTTTTCATAGAAGATACTACAAAATCAGATAAAGAGGTCGGTAAGCTTAAAGGGGTTATTGATTACAAAATAGATGAAAAATCAAATGAGTTGATTTTAGAGCATTTTGAAGCTCATCCTGCTGGAGCAGGTTTAGGAACCTTGCTCATGTTTGAATTATCTCAAGTGGCTCTTTTAGGTCATCACAAACTTATTTCTGTTGCAACCCCGGCTCTATCGGCTATGGGGGCGTATAAAGCGTTTGGTGGTGAACCTCGAGATGTAGCAATGCATGAAGCTTTAAAGCTAATGTATTTACAGGGAATAAATGAAGATAGTGATATTCATAAGCGCTTTATTCATGAAGAAGCGCTTGCGGTTGCCGATAGTACTCTTGCAAAGGATCATTATTTTAATCCAAATAGTGGCCCAGTTGCTAAAGCTAATCTTTATAAAGGGGCCATTGAGGAGCATAAGAGGGCTCATACAAGTAAAGAAGATTATGCACGTGTTGTCGATTTGAAAGCCTTGTCTTCTCAAATTGTTTATGATCCAAATGTGTTAAAACGTAAAACAGTTGAGAGTTTACATAAAAGATGGAATGTCGTTTAAAGGTGACTGTGTTATTGATCTTGCCTATTTTGAGTCGATAAAAATAGCCTTAAACAGTCAGCGATAGAAACAATTTGTTTGCTGAAATTAAAAGGGAGTATGGCGCCCATTTATCAAGTCTATCTTGATAGATTGAAAAAACTAAAAACATTCGATAATTTTTATTTAAGCACTTAATCAGATGTAATAATCTTCATTTTCTTACCCTAAATTAAATAAAATGACTTTTTATATAAAAATGAGAAAGCTTACTTAAAACAGCGTATTAAAATAAAGTAATGTTGAAGCTATATGGCATGGCGATGAGGAGCACTGTGGCTGTGTAAACCGTTTTAATGCATTTGTGACATTAAAAGGTAAGGTTAAAATAGGATTAGAACAGTTAACATTATATCCCATTGATTCAATTACATTAAATTGAGGAGGCATTATTAATTAATCAACCAGATTAATACCAAAGGTTTCATTAGGGTAATTTCAAATTATGGAGCATTGGGTGTCGGGCATGGAAATGGCTGGTTTTGGAGTGTAATCGGCGTGACAACAGGTTCGATCCCTGATGCGACATATGGTCTGAGTGGCGGAGCATTGAACGGTGCTATAGGAGCTGTACGGACTGTGCTTATTGCGCACAATGATGCTATTGATGCAGAGAAAAAATGGGTGAATGGACTGGTAAAGTCCGATAGAGGTTGAATGGAAGGAGTGTATAAATATATTTATGTTTAAATCGGTGAGTGTAACGGAATAAAAATCAATATTACTTTATTTAATATTACTTTATTCAATGTTGCTTATTAATAATGAACATTAATTTAAAAATGACTTATCATGAATATACGTAATCATATTGAATTATTGACAGAAAAGCGTACTTATTTTCTTAGTGTTGGGCTGTCGGTTATTTTAATTTTATTAAGTATCATCAATATTGTTTTTATTGTTTTGGGTTGGCAATTAAATCAAATATGGACCTTGTTTGGTGCACTGTCAATGATATTACTGTTAATGAATGCACCGAGGAATATATTAACCTTATTGGTGTTAATGATTTTATCGACGCTGGTGGTCGATGAAGAGTCTTTATTAGAAGTTGCAGCTAGTATTCAAGGCGAACCATTAACGAATATTCGTGACAGTCGCCAATTTGAAGCGCCTACCATCACGTCGGTTAATCAAGTGGAAGTGAAATTAACCGATAAACTCAATAAATTATTAAAAAGTAGGAAGGATTCAGAAGAAGTGATTCAAAGCTTAGAATCATATCGTACAGAGTTACAGGTTAAAGCAGACTTATCTGGGCTTGATGAGGTCGATAAAGCCGTTATTCAGGCATTTTCGAGCCATGGTAAGTTAACCGAAAAAGCTTTTTTCTCAATCTTGAAAAATCAGGGATATACAGAGGAAAAAGCCATTACTTCATATAAAAAACTGGCGACGGCGGATTATATTGCCAGCTCGCCGGATGATTTCCAACAAGCACAACTCACCAAGCAAGGCATGGCACTTGTTAAGGCGTTAAATAGGATCCAAGAAAAACAATAATGGGTAATATAAGGAGCAATGTGTTGAAGAGTGAAATAATTCAATCCCCGACAGACAAACAACAAGTTGAAATGCTATTAGATAGAAATGTACCGACTTATCGGCAAGCTTATAGTGATCGAACGGCTTGGTTAATGGCATGTTTATCAGAGCTGGCCTATGTGCGTTTTAACCCGTTAATCAATGATGATACGGCTAAGCGGCAGTTATTATCTCAAGTCGATGAATTAATGGGGAAGCAATCGCAATCCGCTCTGCGGCAGATGATAGACAGCTTAGGCTATGATCATTTAGCAGAGAAACAATTTTTAATACGTGAGTTAGCGAGTTTACGCATGAAGCTCGTAGAGACATTTGATGAGGGGGGAACCCAAGCCATTTTAGTGAGTTGTTCACAATTTCTGATTTTATCATTTCGAGGTACTGAATCTGATAGCTTAGAAGACATTAAAACCGATGCTAAAGCCATGACGACTCAATGTCAGTCTGGAGGTATGGTGCACTCTGGTTTTAATCAAGCTTATAACAAAATTGAAATCCCCTTGACACTTGCATTTAACAAGCTGGGTGTGAAGCAAAAGCCACTGCTGATCACGGGTCACAGTTTAGGTGGGGCTTTGGCCACAATTGCCGCGAAAAGACTGGTACATGAAGGTGGTATCGCCGCTTGTTATACCTTTGGTTCTCCAAGAGTTGGCGATGAAACTTGGGTTATGACTATTAAAACACCGATTTATCGGCTTGTGAATGCTGCTGATTGTGTCACTATGATGCCGCCTGGTGCCGATACTATCACAGCCTTGAGTTGGTTATTGAGCTTTATGCCAAGGTTTGGAGGAGCATTACGATTAAAGTTGCAAACTAAGTTTGGTGGTTATTATCATGGCGGTGATATGCGTTATATGACTCACTGTGAGAATGGCCAGTATCAAAATGTTCAGCTTCTGGTTTCAGTAAGCTTTTTTCGTCGCATGAAAGGACTCATTATTAAAAATTTAGGTTGGAAAAAAGCACTTGCTGATCATTCTATTGCTATTTATCGAAAGAAATTGATGGTCATTGCCCATAAACGAGCAAGTGTAAATCAATAATAAACAAGGTGATCCCGACTTCTCAGGATGATTACTAAAGTTGCTAGATCTCTAGCTAGTACATCTTGCAGAGAAGATTAATAGTCCGCCTTTTCACTTCCTTTTTTGAATGAGTTATTTTATGAGTCATAAACATAAAGCGTGTGTGGCATTGGTTCCTCCTATACAAGATACAAAGTTATTTAATCAAGAAGCCTTAATTGAGCAACTTGTTCGCCATGAAGGGTTGATGTGTGGTCTTTATTTGCGTCGAAACAATCAAATTTTCATTGGCGTTGGGCGTAATCTATCTCGTGTTGGTTTGAGTGAAGATGAAGCTTGTTATTTAATTTGCCGTGATGTAAGAAGGCTTAAACCTTTGCTTGATAGAGAAGAAGAATCATCTGTCTCTGAGCACAGATTAAAAACTGAGTCTGTTTTGTCTTTGCAAGCATTAATATCGAATCGTCATAAAGTGGCTTATTTTTTCGATAATGGGATCACTAAGCCTGAAGCCTATTATTTATTGGCTAATGATATTAAACGAACGACAAATGAATTGAGTCAGGCTTGGCCGATTTTCTCAACATTGCCTTTTCATCATCAAGCGGTGTTGATAAATATGGCCTTTGATATGGGTGTCACTCAAGTCTTACGTGCTCGGAATATGTTGGCTGCCTTGGCGGAGGGGGCAAGTCATTTTGCGGCTATAGAGCTTGAGGTGTCTGATTGGGCAAGAGCAAAGCGAGAAAGAGCCAAAGAGTTAGCGACGCAATTAATATTGCCCAATTAAGAAAAGGGTAAGTGAATGAAGCTAGACTCTATTCTATTTGTGCTTTTCATTTGGCTGTTATTATTAATGATAGAAGTAGACAATATTATCGACCCTATTTCTTGGTTAATAGATTTATAGGTTTATAGATTAATTGGTTAATTTTCATAATGTAAAAAAGCGCACATGGGGGGAGAGAAGCGACCATTATTTTTATATTTGGGGATGGTTTCAACCGATTTTAATAAATAGCTTTTTGTGAGATGATTAATCTTAATGATTATTTGTGTTTTTACTCTTTGAAAAATAGATTTTTGATGGTGTATTTCAGCCATTTTTAATTTAATGCGAGCCGAAAAAGACCTTATCCTTTTTATGGCATTTTAATTGCTAAATAGTGATGTCTTTAGGTCATTCATGTTGGCGTTTTATGCTAAATAATAATGTATTTGAGCGGGAGAGAATTAATAATGACTCGTCTTTAATTCAATCCAATATTCAAGCTTTAGAAAAAGAGCTGACTTGGTGTGAGCGTATTATTGATGCACGGTTAAAAATACACTTTAAAAAAGAGGGGGAGCCTTCAGCTGTGTGTGATCTTCCTCAGCCTGAACGACAAATATTCCCTTCTCATTTTGCGCAGTTTGTAAAAAAGCATGAGTTGAGTATTGAGGCTCGGCTCATATTGATCTTAGCCTTAGTGCCAGTATTAAAACCAAAAGTATTGGACGTATTAACTTGTCAGAATGAGCTGACATTACGCCCATTTACCGAATTTGCGTGCGTTGAAGAAAATGGGCATTGGTATGCAACGGGGGAAACGGTCAGTTTCATATTGGGTGGAGAGGATCTTACTACCCGTTTAAGGGTGCAATCATTACTGCAGACGATTAATGGTAATAAATTGCACGAAGTGCTGGCACTCAGTACTTCTCAAGAAGCACCGCTAATATTAAAAGCGCCGCTTAAGTTGCGATCTAGCTATTTAGCGTATTTTACGACAGCCAATGAACATCGCCCTGAATTATTTGATGATTTTTGCGCAACCAGAATACAAAGCACACTAGAGTGGAAAGATCTCGTTTTGCCTAATAGTGTCATGGAGTCATTAGAAGACATTAAGTTTTGGGCAAGCACGGGAAAGGCCTTATTGGATGAATGGGGCTTGATGGATAAGCTCAGACCCGGTTTTCGAGTGCTGTTTTACGGCCCTCCTGGCACGGGGAAAACCATGACTGCTAGCGTGTTGGGAAAAAATATCAATCACCCTGTTTATCGCATTGATTTATCGAAAATTATTTCTAAATACATTGGCGAGACAGAAAAGAACTTAGAACAGGTTTTTACTTTGGCTGAAAATCAAAAGTGGATTTTATTTTTTGATGAAGCCGATGCGCTTTTTGGTAAACGCACGCAAGCATCTGGAGGAAATGATCAATTTGCTAATCAAAATGTGGCTTATTTATTACAACGCATTGAATGTTTTTCTGGTCTCAGCATATTAGCCACTAATTTTAAAGATAATTTAGACGAGGCATTTTTTAGGCGTTTTGAATCTGTCATTTACTTTCCTCAACCCAACGCCTCTGAGCGTTTACGGTTATGGCATCAAGGTTTTTCTCATCAATCAACACTGGAATCGACAGTCGATTTAGAGCGAATAGCCAGTGATTATATTCTAACTGGGGCTGAAATTATGAATGTGATCCGTTTTGCTTCTTTGCAAGCATTACGAAGAGGCAGTTGTGAAATTGCTTATAGGGATCTTTTAGAAGGGATACGTCGACAAAAAATGCGTGATGACAACCAGGCTGAGTTAAGCCTGGCTCCCCGCTTAGATCTCTTTGCTTAGTTTGAGTTGTCATTGGGCTCAGGTAAACATCATGAACAGGTCATAAAGATGGCTTTATAATCATTTTATAATCAATAAGTAAGGATAAAATATGGAACAGCAACAAACAAGTATGCCCTCGAAGGCAATGGAAGCCGCGGTTTCGCCAATGGAACATCCTGAAGCATCACAGAGAACAAAAACCACTTCCAATACTGCGCAGTTAACTGACAAGGAAGTGCTATCAAATTCTCAAAATGATAGCCAGCCTAAAGTGCAAGCGGTGAATGAGGCGCCGGTACAAAGAGCTTCGGCGATAGCCAATACACCTGCTAAGTTTATTTATGCTTCTGGTCGTTTAAGACCACATTTTACTAATTTAGGATTAGAAAAAGAAAGTGAAGCGGCAACCAAGTTATTAAATTTAAAGCCAAATGACTATTATGAACTCTTTACCTATAAAGATGAGAATAATAACCAACCTTACCGCTATCTGGCTGAGCAAGTCAGTTGGATTTTAAGTATCGACAATCAAGATGCGTATGTGTTATTACCCAATAGTAACGATGAGCTTGATGCATTTATTCATACCCTTGAGGTGAAGGAGACACATAATGTGGCCGATGAAGTGCTATCGGTTGCCATTGGAGAGCTGGGGCCAGTCGCCCCTAATGCGTTAAGCAATAGTCAACCTTTACATATGGTGAGGTGTCATCATTTATATCATTTTACAACAGCCGAGCTGATGTCAGAATTGAGTGTACACAATACCACGACAACAGCCATACGTGATGTTTTAACCGCTTTAGCCCCTAAACCCAATGTGGGGGCTTCTGACAGTGAGCGAGCAAAGAACTTTTTGGCTTACCGTTATGCGACGATTTATGCTAAAACCGCCGGACTTGAACCGAATAAAGCCAATAATAGTACTGATGATAAAGATAGCGATCAGTTTTTAGAAAATTTAGAAACAAAACCCTCTAATACTTCTCCAGGCAGAAAAATTATCGATGTTATTTTTACTTATCAACGTAATGTGAGTGGGCGCAAGAGTACCTATTACACGAGTGTTGATGTGACTGATTTGTATCCTTTCCTTCATTCTAACTTGATGGACTATGTGCCTTCTAATTGATGTTTTAAGAGATGTTAATTAATCGGTTCATTAATGTTAACCCTGATCAGAGTGAGTAAAAGATGAATGAAATAACCCCCAATAGTGGTGATAATCCGCTCACCTATTTATATATCAATGGGTATATAAAGGCAGATTTTCCCACCAAAGGATTAAAAAAAGAATTTGAGCGTTGCTGTCATTGCATCAATACTGAAGGTGACAAGCAACAATTTCTACCACTGCAAGTGCCGTCGGCGGCAAAGCAATCAACAGATGAATTTAATCAACAACTCTATGATTTGGTCTCTAAAGCGGAGTATCGTTATATTGCCCGCTTGATGACTTGGCGTTTTACAAATAGTTATGGTCATGATATTTATAACCTCATTCCGACGGAGTCACAGCTGCCGTCTATGATCGCGGCCATTAAACCGAAAAAAAACAAGCTTGCAAAGCCTATGGTACTGGTCGGATACAGTAAAAGTGCAGCTAATGGTGAACTGCCCACAGTGGATGTGAGGCGGTTAACAAAAGTCAGTCCGTCATCCATCATTAAGTCCATTAAAGCGACAATGCCTAATATCGATGTGGATAAACTTAAGTTAATTGTGGCTGAGATACTGTCATTGAGTACTAATAGTGGCGACAACGATCAAGATCGCGCACTGAATTACATTTTGTACCAAAATTTAGCCATTTATTCGAGAAGCTATGAACTACTTTATGGGGATAGCACTTCAGGACAGTCATCAGCCAATGCCAGATTGATGAATATTCAAGTGCTGCCTTTTCAAAGTGGCGATAGGCATACAGTGAAAGTCATTTTTGAGTATCAGTCGCCACAAGGGGGCGCGCAGTATTGGTACTCTGCAGTCGATGTTACTGATGAGTACCCTTTTTTATTAGAATCATTTGAGCGTTTTTTACCCCGTTATTGACGCTTTAATCAGGTTGCTTTGAGTGATGAAGTAACCGTTTATACCAATCTAAAGTCAATCAATGATCATTAACTTTAGATTGGTATTTTACCTATGGCCCTTGAATTAGGTGGTTTTACAGGTTCTGAAAACATGCCTCTTCAAGTGTCATGGGTATCATCTAGCAGACTTTTCTTCCTTTTAATGCCTTCCATTTCTTCTTTTGATAGCTTTCATCTCATGTTTTCCTTTTATTCTCTTTCTGTTATTCACTTTTTTGGTTTTATTTTTTATGTATGTTATCCACTGCCTGTTGGCATTTTCTAGCATATGACTGGTGCTGGTTTTCAATATGTTTACATTGATCTTGTGTTGCGTGTTTGATGGGAGCAAGGGCGATGCAATCTTGAGTGCTTTTGAGTATGGGGGCACTATTAAGATCTGATGGCGGTTGCCAGTACCAATCAAAAATATCATCTGTGTTCATCGGTTGTCTCCTTTATGGTCACTCTTTTTGTGGATTGTGTTGTGGCTGCTGTTGTGTATTGTTGTGAGCGCAGCGTTATCAAATGGATAACGCTGGATTGAATAGGACACTATTGCACTTTATCTTTTGGTGAATGAAGTGACATATTTTCAGGATCTGGAATGGGCAGATAAGGGTGCTGCTTAACCAGTTCGATAAAAAATTTTTGCATGAAATGATAAAGTTGGATCACATCCTGCAGCTGTTGAGTCCGTTTGTGCCTTTCTTTACCGTAATCAAAACGGCCTCTGGCTTTTTCTGGATCCAGACACGCTAAGTAAAGCTGACTGAGTCCAAATAATAAGGATGCGTATTGTTGGCTAAAGGCAACGGCTTGTTGCCTTTTAAATTTTTCTTCAGAGGGATCATTGAGCTGATATTCGTTGACGTGGATCAAAAAAGATCGTATCTGTTGTTCGAAGTGCATTAACTTATCTGGGTATGTCTCATTTAATTGGCTATTGGTAATAATTTGAGTAAGTAGGGTGTTGATATTAAGAAACCAAGTCTCTTTGAGAGCAAGATCAGACATGGTGGTGACTCCTTTGTTTATGGGAATGATCATGGAATTGAAAGGTATAGCGTTAAACGTCTATGTCATCGAAAAGCTGCTTTAAAAACAGTGACTCGTTTTTATGAGGTAAAGGATCGGCTTGATTTATTTCAATGTTATGGATTGAGCCATCAGTTGAGTGCTTCTGTGTGTTTGATAGAGAGTTTGATAGAGAGTTTGAATGTGTTTCCTGTCGTTTCCCTGTATCCATTGTGTTTGCATCGTCTGCGTGTTTTGGTATGTAATTTGGCTTATTCTCTTCATCTATCTTTTTTTCTTCATCTGTCTCTTTCTCTTTTCCTGTCTCTGTCTCTTCCTCTTTCCCTGTTTTTAACTTGGGGGGCTCATCACTGGACACTTGACTATGCCATAATGCTTGTCGCTTAGGCTCTGTGTAAGTGTGATCAAGCTGATTAAGTTGCTGGTAAAAATGTTCAACGATTTGATGAAACTGCTGTAAGTCTTGCTTGTTTTGTGTGTTGGAGGCATCAAATAGGGCATTGAGTCTGACAATGATGGCGATGATGTCCGCTTTGTCTTTGATGAGAGAATCAAGAAGTGAGCGGGAGGGGGATAGTGCTGCTTGCTGTAATTGTAAAATGGCGAGTTTTTTTGCCCAATTGAGCAATATTTGTTTATCAGAGTGATCATTTTTTTCATTGATAAAGAGTTGTTTTATGCTTGACAATAGCGGTAAATATTCGAATATTTTCATTATTGCTCCTCAGTTAACATCGTATCAATAATAAATCAATAAATGGGCCAGATTAATAAAGTGGATTATTTCATCCATTTTTATTTAAATTTGGTCTAATTAAGGCAGTTGTTCGGTATTTGATGGGTGATTTTTAATCATGGTGTTTTTAATTAATGGAAAATAGCGTTAATAAATAAAAAATGAATCTTAGTTTAATATGAGCACGCATGTTTGATGATTGTTTCTTATCTAACTTGGACGATATAGGTTTTTTTAATGATATAAATGGTCATAGATGACCATAAAGTGAGGTTGGCAAACTTCATGCTATGAAAGCCCTGAATATTGACGAATAATTGGGCCAATTTTATGCGTACTCCTTTAATCGAGAAAAAACAGGATAAAGCGATCCATTTAATACCTGCTGAGCCGGCTATGGCAAAAAATATTTTGCCTTTAATGACAAAGCGCATTTGTCAACGTCTTGCCATTGCACCTATTGAAACACTTCAGGATATGACCTGTTTTATTCAAGGAACATATTCACTTCAAAAATGGCGTTTTTTTATTATTAATCAACCCTTAGGCATTATAGGTGGTATTAGTTTTGGTTTGCTTGGTGAAGATGAGAAGAGTGTGACAGCTTTGCTAAGTTATTGGATTGGTGAGGAGTATCAAGGTCAAGGTTTTGCCACTCAAGCCTTATCACTTTTAATGGGAGTATTAAATAAACAAGGGGTGAATCACTTTTTAGCTCAAGTTTACCCAGATAATCTAGCTTCTCAAAAAGTGTTGATGAAGTTGGGATTTGAGTGTTTTGACCCTAATATACGACGTGAAGGCTTCTCTGGATTAGTTGATTTTACCTTGCATTTAGTTTGAATATGATCTAACACTCATTATTACTTAAAATGAAATATGCTAAGGAGAATGAGCGATAACTTATATTTTAATAACAAACTTATTTTTTATTAAGGACTGTTCTGTCCATTAATGATCTTATATTGGTGATTAAAGGCTATTTCCCTAATTTGGCATATATTCTGCTCGCATCTTAATATTATTTTGTTAAGAAAAGAGTGATCATGAATAGTCATAAAAATAAACACAGTTGGAAAAGAAGAGGGAGTGTTATATTTGGTTTTATATTGATTTGGTATTTACTTGAGCTGTATTTCAAGCCGTTATCTTCAAATGAGCACTTTGTACAAGGTTTTGATGTGTCTCATTATCAAGGAAGCGTACAATGGACCAAAATAGACAATACCTTGTTTCCTTTTGCCATTGCTAAAGCTACAGGAGGAGAAACTTATATTGATCCCCAATTTCATATGAATTGGCACGGTATGAGGCAGAATAATATTATTAGAGGAGCTTACCATTTTTTCTATGCTGCGGATGATCCGCAAAAACAAGCAAAGCAGTATTTGTCTGTGGTAAAGCAATTTAGGCCAACAGATTTGCCACCGATATTGGATATTGAGATCACGGATAATATGAGTGAAGTGGCATTGCGAGAGCGCAGTTTAGTTTGGCTTGATTTTGTTGAAAAACAGACTCGAAGAAGGCCGATTATTTATACTGATGTGTTTTTTGCTCAGCGTTATTTAAATGATCCTCGATTCAGTCGATTTCCACTTTGGATCGCCGCTTATCAAGCTAAATTAATTCAGTTACCCACGTCATGGCTGGGTGAGGGAGTATGCCAAAAAACTTGGTGTCTTTGGCAGCATTCGCAAAATGGCCGAGTCAGTGGCGTCAACGCACCCGTGGATTTAAATCATTTCAATGGCAATCTTCCTGCTTTATTAAAGTTTATCAAGGATTCACATCAATAGGCATTAATACCAAGGAGAAAGACGATGTTAATCATTGCGGGAGAAAAATATACTTGTGCCGCTTTGACTAACGCGGGGTCAACTCAAAAGACGCTAACGCAGCTAGTCAATGAGGTGTTTAAAGGTATGTGGAAAGCCGCCAAACATCAGTTAACGTTACTTGAAGACAATCAGAAAAATTCCTCAGAAATGGAAAGATACTTGCAACTGGTGTTGACACAAGTTGTGGCGCATTTTGGCCAAGAAGCTGTCAGATATAAACGTCAATTAAGTCAATGGTTAGACTGTGAGTCATATGTTGGAGCAGATAAACCTAACTATCGATATAAGCGACATGATCAGCTGCGAGAATATTTGTTTTGGCATGAAGCGGCCATCGCTTTAGATGCATGGATACAAAGTGGTTCTTGTCGAGCCTTTGAGCGAGACCTTGCTCAAAAAGTGTATCAAAATCCTTATATAAATATGTTAATCAATAGCTTGGTTAATCAACTCTATGAGAAAATTAAGCATGATCTACAAAATAAAGGATCTCTTTATTATGACGTGACCATGGAATTATTAAGTGGCCATACATTATTACGCATGAGAAAGGATGGGCAACTACAGCTTGCTAAACCCTTTGGCACTTATCGACAAAGCTTGCATCAAAAAAGACAAGCGCAAGCCTTGGGAGTGAACTTGATGATACCCAACCTTACTAATAATGCGCCCATGAATGTGCTTATGTCTCCTCAAGACTTTTCTTTAGAAGACAAAATCGCCCTTATTCACGATCTGGCGGACTATTTTGGTCCGCATCAAGTTTGGGCACCAGAAACAGCGGGTCAGGGACTGATCGATACTGTTATAAAAGGGGATTGCCATGTCAGTGTCGGATCCACGGCTGAGGGAATAAAACGAGAATGTTTAAATGATGCTCACTCTCGGCAAAGTCAGCATTTAAGAGGCGTAGGACAAAATGGGATGTGTCGTAATGAATTGGCATTATCAAGTTTATTGGCAAGAAAACAAGGGTTATTTTTATGGTCTGGACACTCAACATCTGTGGTAAAAATGCTCAAACTGGCGCGTTGGGCGGGAGGTAGGCAAGCTGAACTCACCGCCTTATCTCAAGCCTTAATGGCATTTTTTAGAGTGGAGTATCATGCTGCTTGTCCTTACCCTTTTCATACTCTACATGAAGTGATGGACATGGCTCGAAGTTTTGGCGTTAATTATCAGCTGGATCTTTTAAAAAAAGATCAGGATTGCATTCAAATGGATACGATAGATAGCGTATATTTTGAGCGTTATATCGATAGCTTAGCCACTGAAGTAGAGTTAGCCTTTTCGCCTTATTCTAATAAGGTGAACCAGCCTTTTAGTGAAGAGGCATTGGCCTTAGAAGGTACCTTGTCAATGAAACAAGACGAGCCTGAGGCCGCTAGGTTGAAACAATGCCAAGGTAAACATCAGCGTGATAAGGCCCTTGAATGTTTGGCGACATTGAAAAAAACCATGACGCTTTTGACAGAAGAGGTATTGAAGTCATCCTTACAAGATCCAGTTAAAAACAATGAGCCTTCATCAATGGCCGCGAATTTGAGCACAGGTTTACCACAATTTTCTTTTCAGCCACAATCGACATTGAGTCCTGAAGTCGCACAGTTGAAAACTTTTTATGATGCATTATTTTCTTTACAAGTATTATTAATGAAGGCATAAACTATTTAGAGTGATCAGCGGTCATAATGATATTGATAGAAGTTATCCCCGTGACACCTGAAGATGCATCTTCAGGTGTCACGGGGATATTTGCGCATGACAATAAGCTATTGGCGATAAACAAGGAGTTATCGTGATCCAAGTGAAGGACTTATGTTTTAGTCGCCATGATGGTGACAATAACCATGTGATTTTAAATCAACTTAATTTGTTTATACCTGCAGCGCAACACTTAGCATTGCTTGGTGATAGTGGTTCGGGCAAAACGACTTTTTTACATATCTTAGCGGGCTTATTGCAAGCGGATAGCGGTTGGGTGAGTGTGAATAACCTAGCACTCTGTTCCTTAAATGAGCAGGCTCTCGCACTTTACCGTCGTAAAGTCGGATTGATTTTTCAGCATTATCAATTACTCGACTGCTTAACCGTTAAGCAAAATATGCTGTTTCAGTATCATCTGAATTTTCCAAACCAAGTGGCGACGGAATTTGAATCCCTTGTGAATACCTTAGGGTTAGAAAATAAGCTTAATGCATTTCCAGAACAACTCTCTGGTGGTGAGCAGCAAAGAGTGGGGATCGCCAGAGCATTGCTGAATAAGCCTCAAATCATTTTTGCCGATGAACCGACGGGGAATTTAGACAGAATACGTTCACACCAAGTGGTTGAGCTTCTGACTCAGTTATGCCGAGAGAGGCAAATAAACTTAGTGATGGTGACACATAGTCATCAGTTAACGGATTATTTTGATCAAGTGAAAGTGCTCAGAGATGGTCGTTTTGAATAACGAAATCAAGCTCATTTTAACGACTCATCTGATGTTTTATCGCAGACACCCTTGGTTAATTGCATTATTCTTATTAGGATTTAGTTTAGGCAGTGCACTGTTAACGGCGATTGCGGGCTTTAATCAAGAGGCTAAAACACGCTACCAAGCGTCTGCTGCACTTATCAATAACCCTGTGACATATTTAATCAAACCATTGATGGGAAAGCAGTATATTGATGGCAATCTTTGGATCCGTTTAAAAAGAGCAGGGATAGTGAATGCTCAGCCTGTGTTACGCGGCAGATTAACCACCCATGAAGGGCAGCATTTAGCCATTCAAGGCGTTGATACATTACAATGGTTAATGCATCCTCAATATCGCCAACAATATCAACAAAGTGATGTGAGTCACTCACTTTTTTTCTCTTTAGAGGCACTCTTTGTTGATCCTCAATTTTTAGAACGTCTCGATACCGCAACCAAACATTCAGGGCCATTTGTTTTAAAGCCTGGCCAAAGGCAACCTGATATTCGTTATGTCAATGATATTGGATTATGGGCGATAACTGATCTCGCCTTTGCAGATGATTTATTACAGGCTAAGGGGCGTTTGAGTTTTATAGAGCTTTCAAATGTCAATGAAGCGCAATTAGCTCAGATAGTAGAATTAATAGCGGGAAAAGCGCGGCTTATTGAAGCCCAACAGCAAGTGTTTGATGTGCTATCTGAAGCCTTCTTTTTTAATCTCGCGGCACTGGCTATGTTAGGTTATATTGTGGCCGCATTTTTAAGCTTTAATGCTATAAAATTGACCTTAGTGGCAAGAAAAAGAGTCTTAAAACAATTGCACTTGTTGGGTTGTACCGCTTTGTGTATTAAATTGAGCTTGATTGTCGAGTTGATCATGGTGAGTCTTGTGACGGCCCTGTTAGGCACCATAGGGGGCTATTTTATTGCCAATGGACTTGTGCTTGATGTCAATCAAACATTAATGAGTTTGTATCAACTGGATAAGGCCCTTGTGATCCATTGGCAATGGAGCAATGTGCTGTTGGGGTTTACGCTCAATATTTTCGCATTGGCAATCATATTATTAGCACAAACTCAGTGGGTGGTTAGGCAATCATCATGGGTATTTTATAGCTTATTAGTGGGCGGAGCAGCAGGGTTCATTTGGCTGTTTCATTTTGCTGTGAATGAGTATCAAGCTTTACTGTTGTGTTTTACCTTATTACTGTTATTTATTCTACTTGTGCCTAGAGCAATATCGGCTCTAGTGTCATTGCCCTTGCATTTTACCCATCCGTTAGCACAGTGGTTACATGCGGATACTCGATGGCATATTAAAGACTTATATATTGCTATTATTGCTATTTTAGTCGCCTTAGGCAGTGCGATCGGTATGCAAATTATGGTGTTGAGTTTCAGTCATAGCCTAAATGCACACCTTGAAAAACAATTGAGTGCTGATATTTATTTGCGATCAAATACACTTGATAGTCATTTAAGACAAATGCTCAGTGAGTTACCTGAGGTGACGCGGCTCAGTATTTACATGAGAAGCGATGGCGAAGTGGATAGTATTCCGGCACACTTGTCGAGTTTTGGAAACAATATCGAGCATTATCAACACCTTTCTTTGACATCGGGGTTACCCATTCGTGAAGCTAACTTGAGTGGTGAAGCTTGCTTGGCCAATGAGCAAAGTCACGTTAAATATGGAGTGACCTTGGGAAGTGTGGTGGTGTTTGAGCAAAACGCAACGCATTTTAGGTGCCGTATCACGGGATTTTTTTACGATTATGGTAACCCGAGTATATTGTTGTTGACATTAGAAAATCGGCATCAAACGGCGTTATTAAATAAAGTGTTTTTGGGGTATTCCATTCATCTTAATCATCATACGCCGCTTGCGGCCTTTAGTGAACGCTTAATTGTAGAGTTTAATCAAGACAGCACGACGATCTTGCCAAATAAACGCATTAAACAATATGCAACTGACTTATTTGACGACACATTTGTGGTAACCAAAGCCCTTAATGGTTTTATTCTGGCCATTGCGTTGTTAAGTCTATGTACCAGTTTATTGAGCTTAAGTGCAAATCAACTAAAGCAGTTAATGATATTACATCAACTGGGCGTAACCCAGCGTCAATTGTTAACCATGAAATTAGTGCAAACGACAGGGGTTGTCAGTGTGACCGCTTTATTTGCCATACCGCTGGGTTTGGCATTAGGTTTGGCCTTGCTCACTTTTGTGATGCCCATTGCCTTTGGTTGGAGTATTCATTTTTATTTCGATTTATACAGCTTAGTATTGACTTGCTTCACTTTGGTTGGCGTGTCGGTGGCATGTGCTTATTTACCTATTAGTCACCTCACACACCTAAAGGAGTGGTGATCCTATGTTAAAGCGAATATGTCGAGGTTTCTTATTCCCTCTTTTAGCCTTGTTGCTTGGTTGTCAGCCTGATGAACAAGGAGCAATGCCATCAGCGTTTCACATAGCCAGTGGAAAAGCAGTTAAAAGGGGAGCTGAGTTAGTCTTTCCCGAGGATCATGGTATTCATGTTGAGCAAGGTATTGAATGGTGGTATATCACGGCAAATGTCAACAGTGAGGCAGGGGAGAGCTTTGGCATACAATGGACGCTTTTTCGTACTTTAATGCCGAAACATATACATTCAAGCTGGTGGGATGATCAGCTTTATTTTGCTCATTTCGCCATGCAGCATCAACAGGATCATGTCGCCTTTGAGCAGTTTGCTCGCGCAAGGCAAGCAGAGGTGACCATTGCGCCCTTTAAAGCGGTTATCAATCATTGGCAATTAACCAGCATTAATGATGCATTTTTACCCCTTAAGTTGACGGCGGCACAGGAGGATTATCAAGTTGAATTGACCTTAAGTGATAGTCCTAGGGTATTACAAGCGGATAAGGGTTATAGCCAGAAAACCCATAGTGGTCATGCGTCTTATTATTTCAGTTATCCTTTTTTAAAGGTAAAAGGTGATTTAATTTTTGCTGGGCACAAGTATCAAGTCACTGGGAATGCGTGGTACGACAGAGAATGGTCAGCCAGTTTACTTGATCCAAATCAGTTGGGCTGGGATTGGTTTAGTTTGGTGGATGATCAAGCCAAAGAGAAAGGACTGATGTTGTTTTGCATTAGAAGTCGAACTCGAGGTTATGATTATTGCAGCGGAACACACATTAGCGTTAATGGTGAAACCATCGAAATAGCTCACGAGAGTATTACATTGACTGTGCTGGAAACTGTGATGCTGGATAAGCGTCAATACCCGAGCAAGTGGCGGCTTGCGTTATCAAATCACCCAGACATCGTGATTGAAAGTTTGACTAAAGACTCTCGTAATCAATTAACCTTTCCTTATTGGGAAGGTCGCGTTCAAGCCTCAGGCGGTTTTAATGGAGTGGGATATGCGGAGTTAACGGGCTATTAGGTGAAAGCTTGAGTGTTGTGAGTTTTATGTATGGGTAAATGGTAGCCTTGACTGCTTGTTTGTGGATGATTAATTCAATTCATCGCTATTGTTCAATTTGTTTGATGAAGCGTTCATACTATGTGTCCCATTGAAAGCAAGATGTTGCCATGTGTTGGCGTTGGCCGTGACAACAGCATTTTATGGCGGGTTAGGCTTGGCAGTTATTTTTATTCGCCATACACTCAAAGGGACTTGTTGCTATTGTGAGCAGAGTATTTATGAGTGAAAAAAAACGGCCTTTAAAAGAAACGCCCACCCCTTTGATGAACACTTGGCGTTTAGTTAAATTATATTGGCGATCAGAACAGAAAAAGACCGCTTACTTTTATCTTATTACTTTACTGATTTTAACCTTATTGTTAGTGGCAATGAATGTTGCTGTCACCTATTGGTATAAATATTTCTGGGATGCGATACAAGAATATAATAAGGAACTTGTGTTTCAATTGGTGCTTGTTTTCATCGTTTTAGCCGCTGTTTTTGTGGTGACAGCGGTTTATAAGTTTTATGTACAGGCACGCTTTGGTATTCGTTGGCGAGTTTGGTTAACCGAATATGTCATTGATACTTGGTTGAACAATAAAGCGTATTATTACATTGAAAACTTTGATGATTATACCGATAATCCCGATCAGCGTATTCAAGAAGATGTTAATTTGTTTGTGGATTTAACGACATCTTTGTTTCTTGGTGTGGTGGATGCGCTGGTGACACTTTGTTCATTTATGACATTATTGTGGATGTTATCAGGCCCGTTAGCTATCCCTTTGGGGAGTTTAGGAACGTTACATATTTCGGGGTACTTGGTCTGGATAGCCTTAATTTATAGTGTGGTGGGAACCTATTTAACCCATAAAATGGGCAAAAAACTTATTCCATTAAATTTTGAGCAGCAAAAAAGAGAAGCGGATTTTCGTTTTAATGCAGTGCGTATTCGAGCCAATGCCGAGAATATTGCGCTTTATCAAGCACAAGACAAAGAAAAGCAAGGGATTTTATCTGTTTTCAACCAAGTGATTGATGTGACCTTGAGAGTGATAAATCGCGAGAAAATGTTATTGTATTTTACTGCGGGTTTTAATCAAATTTCGATTATCATTCCTTTGCTTGCCGCATTGCCTATGTATTTTTCTAAAGCCATTCATATTGGTGGTATACAGCAAATTTCTAGCGCGTTTGCTCAAGTGCAAAGCTCTCTGTCTTTCTTTGTGAATGCTTACACAGATCTGGCTCAGTGGCGATCCGTTGTGATGCGTTTGACGACCTTTATGAATAAAGTGCAGGAAGTTGAATCGACTTATACGGCTTGCAATAGCGATTTTAAACGTGAACGGCACGATAATAGCAGTGTAGTGACGAAAGATTTAACCTTGCAGACTCAGACGGGCCACATACTCTTTTCCAATTTGAATATGACGTTTCAAGGAAACCGACACTATGTGATTAAAGGGCCATCTGGTGTGGGTAAAAGCACCTTTATTAAAGCATTGGCAGGTATTTGGCCCTTTGCTTCAGGGACTGTGGTGTTACCTGAAAATAAAACCGTAATGTATTTGCCCCAACGATCCTATTTTCCATTGGGAAGCTTACGGGAGGTATTATTATACCCCAGTGAGCAATCGGTGACTGATGCACGTTTAATGTCCTTGTTAGAGGCAGTGGGGTTGCCAAGGTTAACAACAGCCCTTGATGAAATAAAAAATTGGAGCGAAATTTTGTCTATGGGTGAGCAGCAAAAAGTGGCTTTTATTCGAGTGATCTTAAGTCAGCCTGATTGGGTATTTTTAGATGAGAGTACGTCATCATTGGATAAAGATAATGAACACATGCTTTATCAATTGCTCAATACGGCATTGCCTGATTGTACCGTTATCAGCGTTGCACACAGAGAGAGCGTGGCTGATCACCATGATGAAGTTGTGTATTTACAGGCCTTGGAGAGTTAGGCTTGGGTGATTTGAGATATACATCGTCTAGGCTGAGCGTCTTCTAGCTGATAAGCGAGTGAGAGTAATTGCCTTTCTTGTCCAAAGGCTGCGGCAAAATGAACGCCGATGGGTAAGCCTAATTGACTCATTCCTAACGGTAATGAAATTGCCGGAGTGCCAGCGATATTTTGAAATACGGTAAAGGCCGAGTGTTGCTTGACCCGTGAAATGACCGCATCGGCATTATTTTCCGGTCCCATAAAACCGATTTTGGGTGGGACAGTGCCATTGGTGGGACAGAGTATGAGGTCAAAACGATCAAATATTTTGGCGTATTGGTACTGATAGTGGCGTAATCGTCTTAAAGAAAAAGGAAACTTAAGGCATTTGCGTAAGAACATTTTTTCTAATCCGCGCGTGTAATTTTCTAATTTTGATGATGACCATTGACTGGACGGTTTAAGTCTCATTGATTCGTTGATGAAACAGGCTAAAAAACCATAGTATAACACTAAATCATAAAAGATTTTTTTCGAGTAAGGAGATGGAATAAACTCGATATTATGGTTGAGCTTTTCACAGACATGGGCGGCGTGAAGTGTTGCCTTTACACATTCGCTATCACTTATTTCATTGTTCGCATTGTCGAGAAAGACCCCTATCGTTAATTTTTGATGATCATCAGGGTGAACTTGGCCAATGGGGGGCAGATAAGGTGAAGATTGGTAACGTTCGGCGCCAAGATAAAAGTGCACAGTATCTCTGACACTGCGAGTGAGCACACCTTGGCAGGCTAAATGGATTGGAAATTTACCTTCTGGCGGTATCAATCTTCCTCTAGAGGGCTTTAACCCAATTAATCCACAACACGAAGCTGGGGTTCTGATAGACCCACCTCCATCAGAACCATGGGCTATGGGGGTGACGCCTGCTGCAACTAACGCAGCCGCACCGCCTGAGGAACCACCAGGTGAATAATCAGTATTCCATGGATTGACAGTGTTACCCGTTGCTAATGATTCTGTGATACTGCTTAAACCCCATTCTGGCAGTGTTGTTTTTCCAAGAATACTCATACCCAGTGATAAATATTGTTTCACAAAGGGTGAATGGCACTTTGCTGCTTGTGCTTGAAAGGCACGAGTGCCATATTGAGTGGGGAGTCCTTGTACATCTTCGCAGTCTTTAATAAAAGAGGGAATGCCATAGAAAACACCTTTCGCGTCTTTAGGAATGCTGGATTTAACAATCTGTTTAGCATCAAGTAGTGGTGCCACAATGGCATTAATTTTTGGATTTATCTTGGCTGCTCTTGCTAATGCTGCTGTTTCAACTTCTTCTGTGGAGATGTCGCGATTTTTAATCTTTTCAGCGATAGCGGTCGCATCCAGAGCGCCGAGTACGTCATCACAAAATGCTGACTGTATGTTATTTGGATTATGACGCTTATCCATATGTTTATTCAAATGCTTATTTGTAGCGTTATTCATATGCTTATTCCAGTTAGCTATGATGAGTGGCTTATCTATTTTTTAACCTGTAGCCATTAAAAGCATAGTAAAGTGTGCTAGTTATTATGGAAATTTAAGTGTCATAGCGATTATTTATTGTTATTGCGGTGACTCAACTAGACTTATTTTATGCAAGAAGGTTTTTCCGTTTATGTCTTTTTATCTTTGTGACACTGCCAATGGCTATGTTGAAGGAGTGTGAGCAATGAACAAAGTGGTTCGGCATGATAAATGGTTGGCAAAGGATTATGCCAAAGCGTCAAATATGCAGTGGCGCCAGGCTCTAGAAGCATTAGCGCGTTGTGATTATAGGGCTTGTGATGCCATTCTCGATGTGGGTTGTGGTGATGGAAGAGTGACTCATTATGTCGCAAATCAGCTTGAGCATGGCAATATTATTGGCATAGATCTGGTTAAAGATATGATAAACTTTGCTCAAACTCATCATGGGGCATTAGCCAATATTCGTTTTTTACAAATGAGTGCCGACAACATTGTTTTTAAACAACATTTTGATTGTATTTTTTCTTTTAGCTGCCTGCACTGGGTCGCTGATCAAGCAAAAGTTTGGCAGGGCTTCTATCAACATTTAATTTCAACTGGCAAAGTCGTGTGTGGCTTTCAAGTGGATCATGAGCACTTTTGGAACACAGTGTTTGAACATCAGCAAGCCCGCCAATGGCAAGCTTATTTTTTGGATTTTCACGATCCTTATCATCATTTCACCTTAAACGATATGGTCAGTTTTATCGAAGCCGCCGGATTTTATTTACCGAGGATCGATGAAATACATCATGTTGAATACTTTGACACTCAGCATAAGCTCACGGATTTCTTTCTGTCATGGGTTCCTCAGTTTCGCCATCTTCAATCTCCATTAAGAGAGCAATTTGCTCAGCAGGTAATAGAGGATTATATGAATAAAATTCATCCTCAAATGCGTGAACGCGCGGGCGTACGTATTAAGCGCTATATTATCGAAGCTGAAAAATAATGCTGTATAAATGGTGAGTTATCCTGGGCTAATGGGGCCTTCATATGAAATACCCTATATTTTATTGAGTCTATTTGAATATTCTATTTGATTCAAATTGCTATTTTTGGTTGTTTTTGTTGGCTTTATTTCTTTGATTTTTAGAATAACCAACATATTTTATAAGTATGATGAAATCACTGGCATCTGGCTTGATATTCTAACCAATGCAGGGTATTGCCTGCTAACACGACGCTTCCTGACGCGACTGCGGTGGTTGAGGCCACAATGCCGCTTAACACTAAGCAAAACATGGGAGTATGGGTGATGTCTTCAGCGCGACAGAGTGAATATTTCATTTTAATTTTTTCTTCAAGCACTAATTTTTTGGTCACGGTATGACACTCGCCGTTTTGATATTGGTTGGATGAGACTTTAGGTAAAAAAACACAAGCGGATAATAGCTGCGTAAATAAGAGTATGAAGACGATACGAACAAACACGTTTTTAATCCTTTAAAAGGGCGGTAAAGGCTTATTTTTATGTTTTAGCCGTTAACACAGCGTTATAGAAAATATGACGCTGCTTTAAGTGCCCAAAGTTATTTCTAAATTCATATAATAAGTGCGATAGTATACTGAGTTTACTCATTGTTTATACAAGACTTTTGTCTATTTTTTCTAGGTGAATGTTGCTTATTTCTATATTGAAACCTACATTTTTATCACGATAACAGTTGATAATTTTATTTTTTGTGGCCTGAACGGTTAATGATGAAGCGCCAGCGCGAAACTCTGTAACGGCAAAAACGGCCTGAGAAATAACATTGGGCATATTTTGCTTCTATAAAGGATTGATGTTTATAGTGTAATTACGGTGTAAAACAAAATGAATGTATTGTATTTGTTATGTATAATGTATTTTTTCGTGAATTAAGTCATAAGATGCCTATGAAGATGAAAAAAGGCTCTTAATTGTAAGGTTGTTTACATGTTCAAAAAATTTATTATTCTTTTCATGATAATTTTCTCGTATAAATCTTTCGCCGCAGAAGTCGTGACCCATGAAGGTGTGGTTGAGCAAGTGACTGCGATGCCCCTGTCATATGGTGCTTATTCTGTCGATGTAAAAGGGCTTTTAGCGGTTTATGTGGAGGGCTTACCTAAGGGGTGTACCACTGGTCAAAATAGGGTGGTGATTTCGAGCGATCATCCATTGCATAATTCTGTTTTATCGATGGCTTTACTTGCCAAATCGACGGGAAAAAAGGTGCGGGTTGCGTATTTTAATGAGTGTACGATCAGAGCCGAATCATGGGATTTAGCCTATTTCCATTTGTTTGAGTAAATTCATATTGAGTGACAAAAAAGATTGATGCATACGTCATTCCTGTTTTTTACAATGACGAGGCTTGTTGTTGATTTTCATTCTTCGTGCTTGTTTATAGTATGTCGATAATAAAGGAGCGTTGTTAAGCTGATGAGTGAGCAGATGAATAAATAAAAAGCAGGGCTTAATAGCGAGCCAGTATGTTTGATAAGTAATTGCGAAATGAGCGGCGCGAGGCCGCCAAAAATAGCGAAGCCAACATTAAATCCTATGGAGGTGGTGAAATAGCGAGTTTCTATATGAGTGCATTTAATCATGAGGCTAGGTAAGGGTCCTTGATAAGACATGGTGAGCAATATGAACAGAATGAATATGCAAAAAATCATATAAAAGTGCGCGTTTTCATTGATGAGAAATAACAGAATAAAGGGAAGAATGAGTGACAGTATGCTGCTGGTGAGTAAAATAGGGTAACTTTTATGCTTATCAGATAATTGACCAAAAAATATTATCATTCCAATGGCAAGTAACTGTAAAATTATTGTCAGTATATGAGACCAGCTTGCATTGATATATTCTTGAGTATAATAAGGTAAGTAGAAAAAAGTAAAATAAAATAATGACGCAGGGGTGGCCATGAGGCCAATTAGCATAATAACGCGTGGTATTGATATGGTTTGTTGTATTGTGTCACTGGGTGTTTTCTTTAATTCTGAATAATCTATGGATTCAGGCATGGATAATCGAATAACGAAAAATAAAAAACCCATTCCGGCACCGATAAAATAGCAGAGTCGCCAGCCATCGAGCATAAAATGCAAAGGTGAGAATGTAGATTGAACGAGTATGATGAGCAGTGAACTCAGCAAGATCCCGATAATGACAAAGCTCCATGTTAGGGCGCCAAAGAAGCCTCTTTTTTCTTTGTTACATGATTCTAACATGTAGACAAAGGTGCCTGTGACTTCTCCTCCCGCAGCTATGCCTTGAATGAGTCTAAGTATAACCAATAATAGGGTGGCGGTATTTCCCCAACTGGCGGTTGTTGGCAGGCAGCCCATAGTAAACATAGTGATCGTCATGATCCCTATGGTTAATAAGAGCGCCATTTTTCGTCCGAGTTTGTCACCAATTTTGCCAAAAAGGTAAGCACCAATGGGTCGCGCAAGATAGCTAATCGCAAAGATAGCATAGCCTATGATGATCCCTGTTTTGGGATCGAGGTGACTAAAGTAAAGCTGGCTAAAAATAGGAATAAAAGCCGCATAAAGCGCAAAGTCATACCATTCTATGATGTTTCCAAGTGCCGCATAAGATTGATATTTGCTTATTTTCATTATTTTGTTCAAGGTAATAAATCAGCGAAAGAATGTTATTCATGATTCTAGTTGAGTATGACTCTTTTTTCATGGTTATTGTTTTTTATGGTATAGCACAAATGACATTAATATTGCTACCTACATTCTAATTTGTTTTTTATCGTCATCAATTATTAGAATGCCAGCATAACCATTAGCTTAAATACAAAGCCTAGTGTTAAGATGACTTTTATTGTGATCGTGACTTTAATCTGAACGGGTTCTTGTATTAAAAAGCAAATTTTGATTAGATGATTGCTAATATAATTACTGTCATTTTCACTATTGAGCTGTTGTTTGTTCATTTATGGTATTAACAAAAGGGATTGATTTATGGCAAGGTTTCAAGGAACCGTATTAGAGTTTCATCATTTTATTGGGCCAAGGATCAAGAGAGTTATTCATAGGCGGATTAAACACCATGTGAATAAAAGCAATGGTGTCTGTGAGTACTGCTATCAAAATGTTGTAGCTAGTGTGCTCAACCCATTTTTATTATCAGAGGGCATGGTTTCTTGTGATATCAATACCGTTGAGCAAGCAATATTGTCTGCTTTTGGGGCGATAAGTCAAACACCGACTCTCATCTGTCATTCGTGTTATACCTCCTACGATATAAATTCTGAAGCTAGGCATGCAGAGATTGAAGGGAGTGCAAAGCAGAGAAGAAGCTTTGTTGATCAAGTAACACCAGAATTCACTAAAATAGATCGCATTCGTTTATGGGCCAACAAACCCCATCAAATTAATTACAAAATGATTAAAGCGTTTCTAGAGTTGGATGGGTATGAGCCCTTAGGTGTCCCCTTATATAAAGCAGCCACATCAAGGGTTTTGAGGTAAAATACTCCAAACAACCATAATAAG
>NZ_CANLZC010000075.1 GCF_947495455.1 uncultured Shewanella sp.
CTAGAGATAGGACTCGGATTTTGACGCATTTAAACGATCAGTCAACCGATCAATAAATCGTTAAATGATCGGCATTATCCAAGGGATTGGAGGTTTTTATTTAAAAAGGTTAGCTTTAGTTGTTAACGCTGTCTTTTAATGTTTTACCTGCTTTAAACTTAGGAACGATTGCCGCTGGGATTTGAATTTCTTTACCCGTTTGTGGATTACGTCCTGTACGAGCTGCGCGGCTTGAAGTTTCAAAAGAACCAAAACCAACGATGGAAATTTTATCACCGCTTTTCATCGCTTCTGCGACAGTTTCTTCGAAAGATTTAAGTGCACGCGCGGCTTCAGCCTTAGTTAGATCCGCTGACTCAGCCATTTTTGCAACAAGTTCAGTTTTATTCATTTGAATTGTCTCTTCTTTCCGTAGATTTAATAATTGCACTGTGTAACATGCCATAAGCTTAGGCATATTAAAAGCAATTTGCTCGATGAATTAACGATAAAAGTTAAAAATAGTCGGTAAACTGACGTTTTGCTAATTTTCTTCAAGTCATTGAGAGATAATTTGCTTAATTAGCCTAGATTCAAAGGGTTTATCGCATAATGTATCGCTCCCCGCTTGTGGTATATTATTTCACCCTTTTATTGTTTTTATGTGTGCTTGTAAGTAACGTTTTGTCTTACTTGAAAAAGCGACCCAGTATTGAAAGATTAATGCAAAAAGTATGCTGGGTACTAGGTATTGCATGGGGATAACCTGGTTATTTAAGACGACTTTAACATCTTCAGGTGTGATCTGATAAGCAACGACGGCTGTGATGCCAAATGCGGTGAATCCAAGTGTTTGGATCCCAAGGTACAGCTTAAAAATAATACCAGCCCAAGTTGTGCGTAATAGTAAGCCTGCGATTACAGGAATAACGCCTAGAGTAAACAAATCAATGGAGTGTATATTAAGACTTCGAATGATGGCAAAGACTGCCGTAAAACAATAGGCAATAATGAGCAGTAACAAGGGAAGCGGAGGCATTTTCAACGAAATATTCATGGGTTTATTTTTATTATTAAATAGGGAGAGAATGAAAGTCATAGTGTAAGAAATTGCGTGGGTAAGATCTATACCCGTGATACTTGAAGATGCATGTTTTCAGAGCCTGTAAAAGTGCCAAATTCAAGGCGTATTATTGCAAGAATGCTTATTGCCTTTTAAAATGATACAACGCAGAAGTAGGTGCTTTTACAGACTACCAAGGGGCTGGTTTAAAAGCCTTTTATACTGCGTTATTGAACATCAACTTAGAATAACTAAGCACGCTGTTCAAAGCCTTGCCTAAAAGGCTTTTAATTCCAGCTGAATCCTGCATCTTCAAGTATCACGGGTATATACCTGTGATTGATGAATAATCCGTTACTAAAAACTGAGAATTTATCAGTCACGAGTATATAAAATTGGGGTGATGATTTGTTTTGCCTAATACATAGAGAGTTAGATAAAATGGCAGGGTATTCATCAATAAGAGACCACCATGATAGAAGCTGATTTTTGGGCGCTTGTTACTCGAACCACGGCCAGCCAAACACAAGAAGATTTAGCTGAAGCATTGAAAAAAAAGCTATCCTTATTATCCGATCCTGAGTTAAAAGCATTTGATAAAATTTTTGGGCAACAGATGCGTCGCAGCTATACTTGGACTATCTGGGGAGCGGCTTATATTATTACGGGTTGTGATTCAGAGTATGCTTTTTCAGAATTTCGCTGTTTTCTTATCTCGTTAGGTAAGGAGTGGTATGAAAAGGTACTGAAAAATCCCGATGATTTAGGGCAACTAGAGCAATGGCCAATGAAAGATGGTTATGCTTATCCCTTCCTTGATGAGTATGACTTAATTGCAGGTCAACTGTATGAGGAACGCAATGATGATGAGTTACCTTTTATTCCATCGGGATTAAGTCAGCCGAATGGGAAAAAGTTTTCTCATAAAAAGAAGCACTTAAAATCCAATTATCCACAGTTAAGCGCCGCATTTCCTTTTTAATCTTGCTTGGATAATTGAATTAATCAATGTTTGTGAGCTCTAAACATCATTATTCAATTAACTGGTAAGGTTATCTTATGAAATATAAGCATCGAATATGTCTATTCCTGTTCTCGTTAATGTCATTTTCAAGTTGGGCGATAGATGGCGTTGGACCTGATCAAGTCACTCGATCTGGCAATGTCACCATTGAGTGGGATAATCCCCAAGATTTTACTGATGTAAAATCAGTGTCTGGTAAGCAAGGTGCTTATGAAGCCAAAGTATTTAAAGCGTTGACAGATAATTTAGCGAAAGTTGCCAAGCAAACATTAAGGCCCGATTTAAAGTTAGAATTAATTGTGACAAACCTTGATTTGGCGGGTGATGTTCAATCCACATTTGGGGCAACACCTAATAATATCAGAGTGGTTAAGCCTGTTTTTCCTCCAAAGATTTCATTTAGTTACAGTGTGTTAGAAGGTGATAAGGTCATTATGGTTGGAGACGAAAAGTTGACGGATTTGAACTTCATGAATGGAGTGAAAAAGCCTAATGAAACACCTTTGAATTATGAAAATGCAATGTTAAAGTCTTGGTTGATAAACAAAGTTGAACCTCATTTGCCCACTGCTAATTAAGTCATTGTGCGCCATTAAATAACCCATTTTTAATGGCACATAAGGAAGAGTAGAGCATTATTTTGTGTTTTGCTTAAAGGCTTCTAGTGTTTGTAAAAGCAATACAAGCTTAGGTAGTAATTGGTTTAATGCTTGAGCAAAAGCGTCCTTATCTTTTGGAAGCGCCTCCATTTCTGTGGCGAGTTCTTGTACATAAGGCTTGAATCGATCGCTTTGTGTGGTGAACTTTTGCTCCTTTTTAAAAATAGCTGAGAATTTGGCATGGCCCGATTTCTTTAGTTCATCTAGTCTTTTGTCTGCATCGATTGCTTGGCGATAAGCCGTTTGCAGATTGCTTTGCAGTTGTGCTTGCACTTGAGTGTGTGGCATAACAGTCTCTGATCATGGTTTTTGCTCAATTATAAAGTATCACGAGTATAATAATAAGGAAAAATAATAATGGCGATCAGCCAAAGATGTCGATTCATGTACCGAGTATTACTCTGCCTTAGCTTTTTCTGTGCATCCAGTTTAGTGATAGCAGAAGATAAGCCTCTATTATATAAAGTAAACATTAAAGGAAAAACCGCTTATCTGTTTGGTTCAATTCATATTGGGCAAGCTGACTTTTATCCATTGCCTAGGAGAGTAACAGAGGCTTTTTCTCGCGCTTCAGGATTGGTGGTCGAGGCCAAACCTGACAATGAACATATGGTTCGATTACTGCAAAAATATGGTCGTAAGCCATATGCCCTAGATGAAAGAACAGCATTAGTGTTTGAGCAATATTGTCAAGATAGAGGGGACTTTTGTGCGACCATTTCCACTTTTTCTCCTTGGCTGCAAGCACTGCAGATCAGTTTAATGCGATATGGTGCTTTGGGGCTATCGAGTCAGCTTGGTGTAGACGTGACTTTAATGGAACAAAATGGCCAGCGACCATTATATGAACTGGAATCAGCAGAAGAGCAACTTGCTTTGCTCGCGTCTTTTTCTGAAGCTATCCAATGGCAAATGCTGGAAGAGTCGATTAAGGCTAGTGATGAGCAAATGTTATTATTAGTGAGCGCATGGCGCAAAGGAGATGCGCGATTGCTCTCAAGGTTAATTAAAAGTCAATTGTCGGCAAGGTTTGGCAAAACACAGGCTGAAGACTTGCCTCAAAAGAGAAACATGAGTGTCAAAGTGAATAATACAGAAGACGCTCTTATTGAGCGATTACTGTGGCAACGAAACCAGACCATGGCTTCAAACATTGAGAGGTTGCTTAATGCTCAAGGCCTTGACAATTTGTTTGTGGTGGTTGGTGTGGGACACTTAGTGGGAGACAGAAGTATTCAAAGTGAGCTTATTAAACAAGGCGCTAGCATTAAAAATTGTTGGCAAGAAGACTGTTTATCGACAAATCACTAAGCCTTGTTTTTAGGGGGAATGTGTTATTAAAAGTGTTTGAATGATTTATGATGTTAATGCTTACAGAGTTGCTCTTTTTGACAATACTGGTTTTCTATTTCGGATTAAGTTTGTATCGCTCTTTTTGACAATACTGGCTTTTTATTTCGGATTAAGTGTGTATCGCTCTTTTTGACAATACTGGCTTTTTATTTCGGATTAAGTGTGTATCGCTCTTTTTGACAATACTGGCTTTTTATTTCGGATTAAGTTTGTATCGCTCTTTTTGACAATACTGGTTTTCTATTTCGGATTAAGTTTGTATCGCTCTTTTTGACAATACTGGTTTTCTATTTCGGATTAAGTGTGTATCGCTCTTTTTGACAATACTGGCTTTTTATTTCGGATTAAGTGTGTATCGCTCTTTTTGACAATACTGGCTTTTTATTTCGGATTAAGTTTGTATCGCTCTTTTTGACAATACAGGCTTTCTATTTTGGGTTAAGTTTGTATCTGGTGAGCTAATGGGTAAAATGGCGACTATATTCTCTTATTTTGTTGATGGTTCGAGAGCGGTTTATGCATTTACATATTTTAGGTATTTGTGGCACTTTTATGGGCGGATTAGCCTTGTTAGCACGTTCGAAAGGGCACAAAGTCACAGGCTGTGATCTTAATGTTTATCCCCCGATGAGCACACAATTACAAGAACAAGGAATAAGATTAATTCAAGGTTACAATCCTGAGCAATTGGGCTCGAATGAAGATGAGCATCCCGATTTAGTTGTCATTGGTAATGCGATGAGTCGCGGAAATCCCTGTGTTGAAGCCGTGTTGGATAAAGGTATTCCTTATACCTCGGGGCCACAATTTTTAGCCGATCATATTTTAATGGATAAGTGGGTATTAGCTGTCTCTGGTACTCATGGCAAAACAACCACAGCCAGTATGTTAACTTGGATCTTAGAAGATTGCGGTTACACGCCAGGTTTTTTAATTGGTGGTGTACCGCAAAATTTAGGCGTTTCCGCTCGTTTAGGTGAGTCGACTTTTTTTGTGGTGGAAGCGGATGAATATGATAGTGCTTTCTTTGATAAGCGCTCTAAATTTGTGCATTATCGCCCTCGCACCTTAGTTGTGAACAATTTAGAGTTCGACCATGCGGATATTTTTGAAGACTTAGCAGCGATTCAAAAACAATTTCACCATCTTATACGCACAGTTCCTAGTCAAGGAAAAATTATTTGGCCTAATACCAGTCAAGCGATATCGAATGTGATGGCAATGGGATGTTGGAGTGAGCAAGAAACTTTGTATCCCTCGATGCGAACTGCTGGATTGAAAGGGCCTGAGAATATAGCGACAAGAACACTGGAACAGGCTAAATCTGATTGGTATGGGCAAGCACTTGTGGATGATGGTCATGTCTTTGATGTGTTTTTTAAAGGGCAAAAGCAAGGTCAAGTCAATTGGAGCTTGATTGGTCAACATAATATTGATAATGCAATAATGGCCATTGCGGCGGCCAGACATGTCGGCGTGAGTCCCGATGCAGCCATTAGCGCACTTGAGCGATTTGCATCACCTAAAAGACGTATGGAATTATTAGATACAGTAAAAGGGGTGGCAATTTTTGATGATTTTGCCCATCATCCTACCGCTATTGCGACCTCAGTTAGAGGAATGAGAGCGAAAGTGGGCTCAGCTAAAATCACGCTGATTATTGAACCGCGCTCAAACACCATGAAAGCGGGAGTGCATAAAGATACGCTAGTCAATTCATTTGAAGGAGCTGACGAAGTCTTTTTATATCAGCCTGAGCATTTAGATTGGAATATGGAAATGTCCATGGCTGAGGCGACGACTCCTGTGCATGTTCTGTCACAGCTGGAAGGCATTATTGAGCAAGTTATTGGAAAGGCGCAAAGTGGTGATACTATTATAGTGATGAGTAATGGTGGTTTTGGGGGCTTGCATCAGCGCTTAATTCAAGCGTTACAATCCAGTGACTGCTTATTGCAAGCATAAATGACCATTTATCTTAGGAAATATCATGTCTTATAAACGCGCTAAGCGTACCATGAGTTTAGCTTGGACTGGCGCATCGGGCGCCCCCTATGGACTTAAGTTATTATTTTGTTTGTTGCAGGCAGACTTTCAAGTTTTCTTGATGATCTCAAAAGCGGCAAGAGTGGTACTGGCTACAGAATGTGACTTAAAAATAAATAGTCAGGCTGATAAAGCAAAATCGCAATTATTGCATCATTTATCCATGAAATATGGTGTTGAGCCTGAGTTGATAAAGGGAGAGCTGTGTGTGCTTGGGCAGGATGAGTGGTTTTCTCCTCCCGCATCGGGTTCGGCAGCGCCAAAACAAATGGTGATTTGCCCTTGTAGCACAGGCACACTTGCGGCTGTGGCAACGGGCATGAGTAATCATTTGCTTGAACGTGCGGCAGATGTGGTATTAAAAGAGCGAGGGCAACTCATTCTAGTGCCAAGGGAAACGCCTTTTAATGCGATTCATTTAGAACATATGTTGTCACTTTCAAAGCTTGGGGCAACGGTAATGCCTGCAGCGCCGGGTTTTTATCATGATCCCAAATCGATTGAAGATCTGGTAAACTTCATGGTCGCTCGAATACTGGATCATTTGGGTGTTGAACATAAATTAACGGAGAGGTGGGGTTACGATCAACGCGGCTCTGACCTTGAATAATATCCACAAGGTTAAAAGTTAAATCGATAATTGAGAGAGATATGAAACACACGACCGAAATAATGATCTCAAGTGATGAGATTGATCAGCAGTTAGAAATATTGGCCGATAAAATTAATGCCCATTATGCTAATAGTGAGCGTTTATTAATGGTAGGATTATTAAAGGGTTCTGTGGTTTTTATGGCGGACTTGTGTCGTCGTATTAAAGGTCATGTTGAAATCGATTTTATGTCGGTATCGAGCTATGGTGATGCAATGACCAGTTCTCGAGATGTCAAAATTTTAAAAGATGTACAGTCTGATATTCAAGGCAGAGATGTATTGATCGTTGAAGACTTAATTGACTCAGGTAATACCTTGAATAAGGTTCGTGAAATGTTATTGCTTCGTGAGCCTAAAAGTTTAGCTTTGTGCACTTTACTGGATAAACCAGAGCGCCGTGAAGTGGAAGTGCCAGTGGATTTTGTGGGCTTTACCATTCCTGATGAATTTATTGTGGGTTATGGAATCGATTATGCTGAGCAATATCGTAACTTACCTCATATCGCTAAAGTGGTGCCATTAGATTAAGTCCATATTTTATTGTTAAAATTGATAATGAATGAATCATTGTTCAGCTTGATAATGATTGAACATTTCATGCTTTAGTATGTACTTTTATAAAAAGCTCCTGTTTATACAGGAGTTTTTTATTTGTTACAGAGCTTGTCTTAATCCTCTTTGTTATTGTTCTAGGTAAATTTTACTGGTCAGTACAATATTAGATTTGTTAGGATTGAGCATGATTTAAGACTTTAGTTTGATTAAGCCTATTACTGTCAAAAGAACACTTCCAAATGTAGGCGTTTTTCTTTTTTATCGGATAAATACAATGAAAAATACAGAGTATGCTCTCGTCCTTGAAGAGGTAAAAAAAACCTACAAAGGCGGCGTTGAAGCGGTTAAGGGCATTAGTTTAAAAGTACGACAAGGGGACTTTTACGCATTGCTAGGCCCCAATGGAGCGGGTAAATCAACGACAATTGGTATTATCAGTTCTTTAGTTCAAAAAACATCGGGTCGAGTTTCAGTTTTTAATCACAATATTGATGCTGAATTGGAATTAGCCAAGCTTTGTATTGGCTTGGTGCCACAAGAGTTTAATTTCAATCAATTTGAAACTGTTTTGCAAATTGTGATGAATCAGGCCGGTTATTATGGTGTTCCTAAAAATCAAGCGTTAATGAGAGCACAAAAGTATTTGAGTGAACTGGATTTATGGGAAAAACGTCATAGTCGAGCGCGGGAATTATCTGGCGGTATGAAACGCAGGCTAATGATCGCGCGAGCATTAATGCATGAACCTCAGCTATTGATCTTGGATGAGCCCACAGCGGGAGTGGATATTGAGTTACGCCGCTCTATGTGGACATTTTTAACGGATCTTAATCAGCAAGGGATCACGATTATTTTGACAACCCATTACCTTGAAGAGGCGGAGATGCTGTGTCGTCATATTGGGATTATTGATAAAGGCGAATTAGTTGAAAATACGACTATGAAGAGCTTGCTCAGTCGTTTGCATCTTGAGACTTTTATTTTGGATTTAGCTGAAAATAGAGAAGCTGCACCCGAGGTTGTGGGCTTTCCAACACGTTTGACCGCTCCTCACACTTTAGAAATTGATGTTGAAAAAGATCAAAGTATTAATCAGGCCTTTGCACTGTTAAGTCAACAAAGTATTGATGTGCTGTCGATGCGTAATAAGGCCAATCGTCTTGAAGAGCTATTTGTGACTTTAGTCGAAAAGGCGAAAGGAGAACCCGCATGAATATGAAAGCGTTATATTTTACGGCTTTTAAAAGTATTCTTAAAAAAGAAATTACTCGTTTTACCCGTATTTGGGTACAGACCTTAGTCCCGCCTGCCATCAGTATGACTTTATACTTTTTGATTTTTGGTAGCTTAGTGGGTAAGCGTATTGGTGAAATGGGAGGCGTGTCTTATATGGAGTTTATTGCACCGGGTCTCATTATGATGTCGGTGATCACTAGCTCTTATTCTAATGTGGCCTCTTCTTTTTTTAGTGCAAAATTTCAACGTAATTTGGAAGAGCTCATGGTTGCACCAGTCCCCCATTATGTGATGATAGCGGGGTATGTGGGCGGTGGTGTAGTACGGGGTTTGTTAGTTGGATCTATCGTTACTAGTGTTGCGTTATTCTTTGTCAATTTATCGCTACATAATTTACCTTTAGTCATATTAACGGTATTTATCACCTCGATATTGTTTTCATTGGCTGGATTAATTAATGCGGTTTTTGCAAAAAGTTTTGATGACATCAGTATCATTCCCACATTTGTCTTGACGCCATTGACCTATTTAGGGGGCGTGTTTTACTCGCTTTCTTTATTGCCTCCTTTTTGGCAGGGAGTATCGACGTTAAATCCTGTAGTCTATATGATTAATGCATTTCGCTACGGTTTTTTAGGCATTGCTGATATGAGTGTGCCGTTTTCCATTGGCGTGATGATTACCTTTTGTCTTAGCTTTTGGTTTGTCGCTTATTACCTGATTTCGAGAGGCATTGGGTTACGAAGTTAATACTCAAACCGCCTAATAAGGCGGTTTTTTGATGCACTTCTTATTTGAATGATAGGAATGATGAATAATTTGACTGTTCATACAATAAATTCATCATGTTACAGTGACTTATTCCTGGGAGATGCTACTTTTTCTAGTCAAAGAGATAATTTTTTTGATATGATAATGAGATAGAGTACAAGATGTGCTCAATGTCTTTTTGGCAGAAGTTAAGCCGTATTGTGAATCGAATAAAAGGAGTTATTCATGAGAACGTTTTTTAAAATCACATTATCTTCCACTATTGCTATTATTGTTGCGCTACTTCTTTTCTATTTTTCTCCTGTTCAGGCGACTCAATATCGGCCCTTAGAAGCCTTAATTTATCAGGCATGCCCATTAGTGGCTTTTGTGGTGGGGTATTTAATTTATCAAGTCTCAGGCTTAGTGGGAAAAGAGTAGGGATAAAATCTTGGCGCGAGTGAGTATAAGTGAGTGATATTGCTCATTTCAATGAGGGGACAAATATATGGGTGAGGATTCATCATCCATTTTGAATGTTGTTTTTACATGTATTACATCACAGCGCTATTGGAAAATAGCGCTGAATGTGTCGAGTTTATTCTGGATCGTAATCAAGGACTGGCATGAGCCAACGTTCGGCTTCGGTGACACTCATGTTTTTACGTTTA
The DNA here is from genome assembly GCF_947495455.1 of uncultured Shewanella sp. GTDB lineage: Bacteria > Pseudomonadota > Gammaproteobacteria > Enterobacterales > Shewanellaceae > Shewanella. Next base: position 9,991 of record NZ_CANLZC010000075.1, read on the forward strand.
GCATAGTCTTCGACTTGATCTCGGCCAATATTACTTATCCCAAAATATCGTGATTTGGGATGGGCAAAATACCAACCAGATACGGCTGCTGTTGGGAACATGGCATAGCTTTCTGTAATATTAAGGCCTATGGTTTCATCGGGTTTTAATAACTCCCACAATAAGCCTTTTTCTGTGTGATCTGGGCAAGCAGGATAACCGGGTGCTGGGCGTATGCCCTTATATTTTTCTTTAATGAGTTCTTCATTATTAAGCTTTTCATCGGCAGCATAACCCCAAAACTCTTTTCGCACTCGCTCATGCATGCGTTCTGCAAAGGCTTCGGCGAGTCTATCGGCAAGGCACTTAAGCATAATGGCACTGTAGTCATCATGCTCGGCTTCAAAACGAGCCACATGTTCATCAATACCGTGGCCTGCGGTCACGGCAAACCCTCCCATGTAATCGGGCACGCCACTTTCTTTAGGGGCAACAAAATCGGCGAGGCAGAAGTTATCATTGCCCACGCGCTCAATTTGCATGCGTAAGTGATGTGTCGTCATTTCAATGCTAGTGCGAGATTCATCGGTATAGAGCTCTATATCATCAAAATTGACTGTATTAGCAGGAAAGAGTCCAATCACTGCCTTGGCGGTTAACCATTTATCCTCAATGATTTTTTTAAGCATGGCTTGCGCGTCGGCGTAGAGTTTTTTGGCTTCGACACCGACGACTTTATCTTCAAGAATTTTAGGAAAGTGGCCATGAAGCTCCCAGCTTCTAAAAAAGGGTGTCCAGTCGATACGTTCAACTAAATCTTCTAATGGATAATCTTCAAAGACTTGACGGCCTAATTGATTTGGTACGAAAGGCGTGTAGTTTTCCCAGTCATGTTGGCAGCGGTTTTCCCGTGCTTTTTCGATGGAGGTGATGACTTTACGTTTGGTTTGAGCATTGCGCTTATCACGCATGGCTTGATATTCGTTATAGGCTTCATCTATGGTGGTTTGGCGCGTTTCATCATTAATGAGCCTTGAGACCATAGGAACGGCACGTGATGCATCGGCAATATAGATAGCACCCGTTGGCGAATGGGGAGCGATTTTAACGGCTGTGTGGATCTTGGAACAGGTTGCGCCGCCGATAATGGAAGGAATAGTGAGTCCAGCTTTATAAAAACTTTTGACATTGTGGACCATTTCATCGAGGCTGGGAGTGATTAAACCTGACATACCTATGATATCGACATTTTCAGCTTTGGCGGTTTCAATGATTTTTTCAACGGGAACCATGACGCCTAAATCAATGACCTCATAACCATTACAAGCCAAGACAACCCCTACAATATTTTTACCGATATCATGGACATCCCCTTTCACTGTCACCATTAATATCTTACCGTTAGACTGACCTTCAACTTTTTCAAGTTCAATGAAGGGATTTAAATAGGCAACGGCTTTTTTCATGACGCGAGCCGATTTGACCACTTGAGGTAAAAACATTTTTCCTGAGCCGAATAAATCGCCGACAATGTTCATGCCGTCCATTAAAGGTCCTTCAATCACATCCAGTGGGCGGTCGGCTTGTTGTCTTGCTTCTTCGGTATCTTCATCAATAAATTCAGTGAGTCCTTTTACTAGTGCATGGGCTAGACGCTTATTAACAGGTAAGTGACGCCACTGTAAATCTTCTTTTTTGGTAACTTGATTGCCGCCACCTCTAAATTTTTCTGCGGCTTCTAATAATTGTTCGGTATTGGATGAGTCGTTAACAGGGCAAGGTAAGTTTTGTACCACATTTTCAACTAGCTGTTTTAACTCATTATCGATATCATCATAAATAGCTAACTGACTGGCATTCACTATGCCCATGTCCATACCCGCTTGAATGGCATGGTATAAAAAGACGGCATGTATGGCTTCGCGTACAGGGTTATTACCACGAAATGAAAAAGAGACGTTAGAAACCCCTCCTGAGATCATGGCATGGGGTAAGGTTTGCTTAATTTCACGGGTGGCCTCGATGAAATCAACGGCATAATTATCATGCTCTTCAATGCCTGTGGCGATAGCAAAAATGTTAGGGTCAAAAATAATATCTTCGGGAGGAAAGCCGACTTTATCAACCAGTACGTGATAAGCACGAGTGCATATTTCTACTTTACGCGCTTTGGTATCTGCTTGTCCTTCTTCATCAAATGCCATAATAATGGCTGCGGCGCCATAGCGTTTGACCAGTTTGGCTTGCTCGATAAATTTATCTTCTCCTTCTTTAAGGGAGATGGAGTTAACGATCCCTTTGCCTTGTATGCATTTGAGTCCCGCTTCAATGACTTCCCATTTAGAGGAGTCAATCATAATAGGCACGCGGGAAATGTCAGGCTCAGAGGCAACGAGATTTAAAAATTTGTGCATCATCTCAACGCCATCAAGCATGCCTTCATCCATGTTGATATCGATGATTTGCGCTCCATTTTCCACTTGTTCACGGGCAACCTCTAAGGCGGTTTCAAACTCACCCTCTTTAATGAGGCGTAAAAAACGTGCCGATCCCGTGACATTGGTTCGCTCTCCGACATTGATAAACAAGGAATGCTCATCAATGTTAAGCGCTTCTAATCCAGACAGACGACAGGCTATGGGCAAGTCTGGAATGGTGCGTGGAGAATGGTTAATAACCGCATTTCGAATGACTTTGATATGCTCGGGTGTCGTGCCACAGCAGCCTCCAACGATATTTAACAAGCCTTCGGCAGCCCATTCTTGAATGACCTCTGCCATTTCTTCTGGGGTTTCATCATATCCACCAAACTCATTGGGCAAGCCCGCATTGGGGTGTGTAGAGACGTAACATTCTGCGATTTTTGAAAGTTCTTCGACATAAGGTCGTAGCTCTTTGGGGCCCAATGCACAGTTAAGCCCAATAGAGAGTGGCTTGACATGGCGAAGTGAGTTGTAAAAGGCTTCTGTTGTTTGACCTGTTAATGTTCGACCTGAGGCATCGGTAATGGTGCCTGAAATCATGATGGGTAATCTTGCCCCTAGCGTATCGAATACGGTTTCAATGGCGAACAGGGCGGCTTTGGCATTGAGGGTGTCAAAGATGGTTTCGACCATGATGAGATCGACGCCACCAGTAATGAGGGCATAAATGGACTCCATGTAAGCGTCGACAAGTTCATCAAAACTGACATTTCGAAAACCAGGATCGTTGACATCTGGGCTAATCGAACAGGTGCGATTAGTGGGGCCGAGTACACCAGCGACATAGCATTCACGGCCTGTTTCTGCTATGACTTCTGTTGCGGCGGCTTTAGCAAGGCGAGCACCCTCGAGGTTAATTTCAGCCGATAATGCCTGCATGTCATAATCGGCCATGGCAATGCGGGTCGCATTAAAGGTGTTTGTCTCTGTAATATCGGCGCCAGCCAATAAATAATCTTTATGGATTTTTTTTATGGTGTCGGCTTGGGTGAGCACTAATAAATCATTATTGCCTTTGACATCACAGGGCCAGTCCTTAAAGCGCTCTCCTCTAAAGTCGGACTCTTCAAATTGATGATCTTGGATCATGGTTCCCATGGCACCATCTAACATTAAAATCCCATTGTTCAGTTGTGTTTGCAGTTGGGCTGTTTTATCAACTAGGGTAATAGTTGAAGGGCTGGGATGGATTAATGTTGAGGATTGTGCTGCCATGATTCATTCCTATTTGGGTACGGGGTAAAACCAAGCCTTATTAATATTACCTTGTTTCAGGTTAAACTTGAGTATGACTTTTATTGATAAGTTTACTCGCTTAGAAAAGATTACACCGTAAAGACTGCAATTTACTTTAGACATTTAAACGTATAGACGTCCATATTACGTGAATTAATGCTCAAAGTACAAGAATTAACATGATGGAGCGTTTTTGTGTTCTCTAATGTTATTCTAATTGTTTTCTATTTGTAATTTAAGCGTCCTCTATTGTTGTATGTATTGTTTTTTATTTGTGTCTTTATTGTTCTATAATGTTTTGTTTTCTATTTGTGATTTTAGTGTTCTTATTTATTTGTTTTTTGATAATCAATATAAAAGTCAAGCAGGCGCTATTGGAACGATCCTTGAAGCCAGCATCATCTAATGGTGAATACATGTTGAAGTTTATTTTGAAAATGATAGGGAAAGTGAACACTATGCCCATTAAGTAGAGCATAGGCAAAGTAAATTGAATTGGCTGAGAGTATCATTGTTTTATAGGTGCCCTATGGCTTACATCCAATTATTTATACCACTAATACCGACAAGGTATTGTTAATTAATGAGTAATGTGAAAAATCAAGAAGAAAATGCATTATCGGTTTACGAACTGGGTTTATGGGCTAAATTGACAGATAAATGTTTAGCTAATGTCGTTTAATATCCATTTCAACCTTCAAAAAGGGCTTGTCTTAGGTATTATAGGTTCCCTATGGCTTACATCCAATTATTTATACCACTAATACCGACAAGGTATTGTTAATTAATGAGTAATGTGAAAAATCAAGAAAAAAATGCATTATCGGTTTACGAACTGGGTTTATGGGCTAAATTGACAGATAAATGTTTAGCTAATGTCGTTTAATATCCATTTCAACCTTCAAAAAGGGCTTGTCTTAGGTATTATAGGTTCCCTATGGCTTACATCCAATTATTTATACCACTAAGACCGCCAAGGCATTGTTAATTAATGAATAATGTGAAAAATCAAGAAGAAAATGTATTATCGGTTTACGAACTGGGTTTATGGGCTAAATTGACAGATAAATGTTTAGCTAATGCCGTTTAATATCCATTTCAACCTTCAAAAAGGGCTTGTTTTAGGTATTATAAGTTCCCTATGGCTTACATCCAATTATTTATACCACTAAGACCGCCAAGGTATTGTTAATTAATGAGTAATGTGAAAAATCAAGAAGAAAATGTATTATCGGTTTACGAACTGGGTTTATGGGCTAAATTGACAGATAAATGCTCAGCTAATTTTGTCTAACATTCATTTCAATCTTCAAAAAGGGCTTGTCTTAGGTATTATAGGTTCCCTATGGCTTACATCCAATTATTTATACCACTAAGGTATTGTTAATTAATGAATAATGTGAAAAATCAAGAAGAAAGTGTATTATCGGTTTACGAATTGTATTTGCAGATAAATGCTCAGCTAATTTTGTCTAACATTCATTTCAATCTTCAAAAAGGGAAGGTCTTAGGTATTATTGGGCCTAATGGCGCAGGAAAGTCTAGTCTTTTACGGTGTTTATATCGTTATTTAAAACCGACTTCTGGACATATTGAGCTCTTTAATCAGGATATTGCGACGTTCTCATCAAAGGCTTTTGCTCAAAAAGTGGCTGTGGTGCTGCAAGATACGCCTCAGCATTTTGACATGACAACACGGCAATTGGTGGCGTTAGGTTTAACCCCTCATAAAAAGCTGTTTGATGGTCATACTCAGCTTGATGATGTCGCGATAGATAAAGCATTAAGAAGAGTGGGGTTAATTGATAAGGCTTTTCAAGTATTTGAGTCCTTATCGGGAGGGGAGAAGCAGCGAGCCTTGATTACCAGAGCAATAGTGCAAGATCCTCAATTACTGATTTTAGATGAACCGACAAATCATCTTGATGTTAGATATCAAATTCAAATTCTTGAATTATTACGATCATTGAATATGAGTGTGATCATTTCTATTCATGATTTAAATTTGGCCAGTGCCCTTTGTGACTCATTATTGTTATTGGAGAAAGGGGGAGTTGTTGCTCAAGGTTCGCCTCAAGAAGTATTAACAGAAGCAAGGATTTCACATGTATTTGATGTATGTTGTGAAATACATTCACACCCACAGCATGGTAAGCCACTTATTTGTTATTTTTATGGTTATGAAGAGGGTGTTTCTTGTGAACATGATAAGGAAAATCATTCGATAAATGTTATTACTTAGTCAATTGCTCAAAGGTTTTTTGCGTTTTTTTGGGATCCCTTTAGGATTGTTTGTTGGTGCTTTTTCTTTATTGTTAGCTGTCAGTTTTGGCGCGGCCGACATTGGTATTGTGGATGTGCTTCAAAGTTTGAATGCTCATGTGTTTGGCATCAATGAAACCTTAGGGTTGAAAGATCGAATTATTATGGAGTTGAGATTACCTCGAGTCTTGTTAGCCTTTATTGCAGGAGCGGGGCTGTCGATTGCAGGCAGTGTACTGCAAACCGTGACACGAAATCCTTTGGCTGATCCCTATTTATTTGGCATTTCTTCAGGTGCTTCTTTTGGGGCTGTTGTGGTATTGACCTTATTAGGGCAGGGGATTTTATCTTATTATGGATTAACTTGGGTAGGCCTGCCGATAGGCGCGTTGATTGGGGCTGGGTTATCCGTGTTTATTGTGCTGAGCATGTGTGGTAAAGATGTGGGGCGGCAAGTCGAACGTATGTTGCTTTCTGGTGTGGCCGTGTCTTTTATGTTTGGTGCATTAAGCAGTTTAATGTTGTATTTTTCTTCTCCACAAGCCGCTGCATCAGTGCTTTTTTGGAGTTTAGGCAGTTTTGCCAAAGCCACGTGGTCAGGGCTCATGTTGCCAGCTTTGGTCGTGGTATTTTGTACTGCAATTATATTGTTGTTTCAACGCTCTATTATTGCCATGAAAATGGGGGATGAAACGGCTCATACCTTAGGGATTAACGTTTCTTTATTAAGAGTTGGCATGTTAATTCTTTGTTCGACTATCACTGCGACATTAGTGGCTTCTTGTGGTGGCATTGGTTTTGTGGGATTAATGATCCCTCATATAGTACGCTTAATTTTTCCAGGCCAACTCTCCTTGATATTGACAGGAGTTTTAGGGGGAATTTTTATGATTTGGGTTGATGTTTTGGCCAGAACGATGTTGAGCTCTCAAGAGCTTCCAGTAGGGATTATTACTGCTGTTATTGGTAGTTTATTTTTCTTGTTTGTACTAAAGACCCGCAAGCAAGAGGCATGATTATTAGTGGGGGGATTTGTTAAGACAGATGATTTTGACTGAGGTACGTGATGTCTTGGGCAGAAGGTAAGAAGGATGTTGAGTTCTCAAGCATTATTCAGAAGCATCAGTAGGGATTATGACTGCTGTTATTGGTCGTTTATTTTTCTTGTTTGTACTAAGAACCCGTCGACAAGAGGCATGATTGTCAGTGGGGTCAGTGAGGCTATTTGTGAAGATGGATGATTTAGATTGATGTACGTGATGTCTTGGCCAGAAGGATGTTGAGTTCTCAAGCGTTATTCAGAATCATCAGTAGGGATTATGACTGCTGTTATTGGTCGTTTATTTTTCTTGTTTGTACTAAAAAGCCGCAGCCAAGAGGGATGAGTAGCAGTGGGGGCTATTTGTGAAGATGGATGATTTTGATTGATGTACGTGATGTCTTGGTCAGAAGGATGTTGCGTTCTCAAGTGTTATTCAGAATCATCAGTAGGAATTATTACTACTGCCATTGGTCGTTTATTTTTCTTGTTTGTATTAAAAACCCGCAAGCAATAAGAGGCATGATTGTCAGTGGGGATCAAGATGGATTAAATGATCCGCTTGAAAGTGATTTTGGCTAATTTTATTCAGTGATATTAATAATGAGAAAGCGATGAATTCTTGCAAAAAACAGTTGTGCTTATTTTTTATTGCAATGGGCTTTTTAACACGTTTGCCTATTCCTTCTTGGGTTGAGATTGATACTGATAGGCTAAATCAATCCAGTCGATATTTTGGGCTAGTAGGATTCATTATTGGCGTTGTTTGTGCCAGTGTGTTTACCATTGTTGCATTTTGGCTACCCGTATCCATTGCTATTGTGTTGGCGATGATAACCAGTGTCGTCATAACCGGTGGTTTTCATGAAGATGGCTTGGCCGATACCGCCGATGGGTTTGGGGGGGCTTGGAGTGCGGCTGAAAAGTTAAGTATTATGAAAGAATCCCGTTTAGGCAGTTATGGTGCACTTGCATTAGTGTTTGCTTTACTCTTTAAATGGCAACTGCTGACTGAAATTGCCCTCTTTGATCCGAATCATGTCATGGTGGCTTTCATTATCGCTCATTGTTTAAGTCGAGTGTTGGCTGCAAGTCTCATTTTTAGTGAAAAATATGTGCGAAATGAGAAGGACAGCAAGGTGAAACCGCTGGCGCAATTTCAGAGTCTTAATGAGCTTTTGATTTTGTTGTTGACCGCGGTATTGGCACTACTCTTTCTTGACCTTCGGCAAGCCGTGATTTTAGTGTTATCTTTGCTGATGGTGCGAATATTATTAGTGGCTTTTTTTCGAGGGCAAATCGGTGGTTATACAGGTGACACTTTAGGGGCCGCACAACAAGTGAGTGAGTTGACCTGTTACTTTGTATTACTCATATTTGGTGTGTCATTTTGATTCATTTTAAGGCTTGCAGCGGCTAGTGGCATTCAATCTATTCAAATCATAGAGATGTATTGTGAAAAAAAGTGCAAAAAACCATTCTGCCAAAATGATAATGGTACAGGGCACAACGTCTGATGCTGGCAAAAGCACATTAGTTGCTGGATTGTGTCGTGTTTTGTCTCGAAAAGGGGTTAAAGTCGCGCCTTTTAAATCTCAAAACATGGCTCTTAACAGTGCGGTGACTTGTGATGGTGGCGAAATTGGGCGAGCACAAGCATTACAAGCTTATGCTTGTGGGCTTGAGCCCCATACGGATTTTAATCCTATCTTATTAAAACCCAGTTCCGATATGTGTTCGCAAGTTATTGTACAGGGCAAAGCCTTATTAGCATTAGACGCGAAAGCGTTTTTTGGCCCAGATAGCCAAGGTTATAAAACATTAGCGATGGATGCGGTTTTGGACTCATTTTCTCGCTTAAGGGCGAAATATGAATGGGTGGTTATTGAAGGGGCGGGAAGTCCTGCGGAAATCAATTTACGCGAGGGAGATATCGCCAATATGGGCTTTGCTGAGGCTGTGGATTGCCCTGTGATCATTATTGCTGATATCGACAAAGGGGGGGTATTTGCTCACTTAGTGGGAACATTAGCGTTACTGAGCGAAAGTGAACAAGCCAGAGTTAAAGGTTTTGTGATAAATCGCTTTCGAGGGGATATCAGCTTACTGCAATCGGGGATTGACTGGTTAGAGTCTTATACGAATAAGCCCGTATTAGGTGTGTTACCTTATTTGCAAGATTTACATCTTGAAGCTGAAGATGCCTTAGTCAGAGCGCCTAAGAAAGTTGCTGCGCGCTTTAATGTGGTAGTATTAGTGTATCCAAGGATCAGCAATCATACTGATTTTGATCCCTTACGTTTACACGCCAATATTGCCTTTTCATATGTGTCTATTCAAGCACCTTTTGATCCTACTTCTCTTCCACAAGCGGATTTAATTATTTTGCCTGGTAGTAAGAGCGTGCGTGATGATCTAGCCAGTTTGCAAATGCAAGGTTGGGATCGGTATATTAAGCAACATTTACGTTATGGGGGGAAATTACTGGGGATCTGTGGTGGCTATCAAATGTTAGGCAAGTCTATTTTTGATCCCTATGGAGTAGAAGGCGATAAAGGTGAGAGCTTAGGTTTGAATTTATTGCCTATTACGACTCAATTAACGAGAACAAAAAAATTAACTCAAGTGACTGGCCATATTAGATTAATGGAGAGACAAGCTGTCATTAAGGGTTATGAAATCCATTGTGGTCGAACACAGTTATTAGCCAAAGGCACACAGCCTGTTTCTTTTTATGAGCAGGAGTATGATGATATTCATGATGATGTTAAGAGTAAACTTATAAAAGATGGACTAGTATCCAATGACAACCAAGTGTTAGGCACTTATGTGCATGGAATATTTGATAGCCCCGAAGCGGCAGAACTGGTGTTATCTTGGGCGGGAATGTGTGATGTGACTCCCCTTGATGTGAACGCCGTTAAAGCACAACAACTTGAACGATTAGCTGATGTATTAGAACAGCATCTCGATTTAGCTGCGATTGATAAGTTTTAGTGTATTGATTTAATCCCTTTTTACAAAAGCATTATTTAGCAATAGCAAGCAATAAGTGGCAATCCACTCAAATAGGAACTCTGGCATGAGCAATACACAAGATGATAAACCGCGGAATGAGATAAGAGCGCAGCGACATAAAGCCAGACAGCAAAAAGTGAAGGCAAGTGTTGATGCTAAGATTGCTAAGGCACAAAAAGAACAAGGTATTTTACTGGTATTAACCGGTAATGGAAAAGGTAAGTCGACATCGGGGTTTGGCACTGTGGCACGGGCGGTGGGTCATGGTAAAAAAGCGGCCGTGGTGCAGTTTATTAAAGGGAATTGGGAGTGCGGTGAGCGAACATTACTTGAAGGGGCGGGGGTAGAATTTTATGTCATGGGAACAGGTTTTACTTGGGAAACGCAAGATAAAGAGAAAGACACACAAGCCGCGTTGAAAGCTTGGAAAGCGGCTGAAGTGTTGTTAACTGATCCCAGTATTGATCTTGTGATGCTTGATGAGCTGACCTATATGGTGAGTTATCATTATCTAAATGTTGAACGTGTGATTAATGCTCTGAAAAACCGTCCTCCTATGCAGCATGTTATTGTGACAGGAAGAGCTTGTCATCGACAAATTATTGAATTGGCGGATACTGTGAGTGAGGTTCAGCCTATAAAACATGCCTTTGAGGCTGGTGTTAAGGCACAGCTTGGGTTCGATTATTAAATTTATGAACAAGACTATTGTGCATTCAATACCATGGCTAGGTTATGGTCTAATAGTCGGTTTGTTAGCCTTGTTTTCCAGTTACAGTGCTGTGGCAGCATCGGCAAAACAGCCTGCTAAACGTGTTGTGGCTTTATCGCCTCACGCTGTAGAAATTTTGTTCGCAATTGGTGCGGGGGGCACCATAGTGGGGACTGTAGACAGTAGTGATTACCCTGAAGCGGCCAAAAATATTCCCAGAGTCGGTGGTTATTATGGATTGCAATTAGAGAAAATTATTGAGTTGGCCCCAGATCTGATTGTGACCTGGCAAGGGGGGAGTAATCAAGAAGCGCTGACGCGCTTGTCAGATCTTGGTTTTGATTTAGTGAATAGCGATCCTCAAACTCTTATGGGCGTCGCCGATGATATCGAGCGTTTAGGGGAGCTGACAGGACACACAAAAAAAGCCCACCAAGTGGCGATGGATTACAGGCACAGGCTAGCGTTATTAAAAGCAGAAAATGCTGATAAAAAAGACATCAGTGTTTTTTATCAGTTATGGTCAACACCATTAATGACTGTGGCTAAAGGCAGTTGGATACAACAAATTATTGCTGTGTGTCATGGTAAGAATATTTTTTATGATGCAAAAAACGAATACCCTCAAGTGAGTATCGAGTCTGTGTTACTTAAAGCACCTCAGGTTATTCTACAAAGCCAAGATGAGGGCAATATTATGGGTGTTGATTGGTCTCGATGGCCAGAAATTCCTGCTGTAAAAAATAAACATATTTATCAGTTAAATGCCGACTTATTGCACCGACCTTCACCTAGGACAATTCAAGGTGTTAGCCTGCTTTGCGGTGCCTTAGATAAAGCAAGAATAAAAGGGTGAGGCATTTGAAGGAGAGAAGGTGAAAGCGTGCCAGTGTTGTGCTTTTAGGCATTGCCAGTTTAGGTCTTACTCAGGGGCGCTTTAGACTGCATAAAGTTTAATTAATTTTAACTAAGCTCAATTAATTTTAACCAAGTTTAATTTAATTTAATCTATCAACATGAACTTTAATTTAAATTGTAATGTGTCAACTTGACTAATTGCTACATTATTATCGTGATTTAGCATACAAGACCATACTTTTAATAAGGTTTTGTATGCTAAGTGATCTATATTATTAAAGTTTAATTAATTTTTGTATCTCTTTTTCGTTAATTTCCCCTTTTTCTTGTATGTCCACTTTTTGGCAGTAATGGATAGGTATTGTTGTTAATCTAGTTGAGCAAAAAGTAATGCGAAATGTATTACTTTCATATAAAAATAATAAGGGTGATAAAAAATGTCGCATGAAAAGCTCCAGTGGCAGCTTACTGATTATGCTGCTTCAGTGGGCATGGATAATATTCAATTAGATAAAAATGGATATTGCTGTTTAAATTTTAAAGAGGATCTTTTATTAAATATTCAGTGGCATAAAAATTCAGAGCGAGTTGTTTTTTATATACACTGTGGTGTGTTAACTGAAGATGGGAATATTGAGATTTATCGAGATTTATTAGGCGCGAATTTATTCTGGCAAGACTCGGGAGGGGCAACATTAGCTGTGGATAAAGAGAGTAATGAAGTCTGGTTAATGGATAAGAAGTTATTAGCATCATTTGATAATGTGAATGATTTTTCTCGTTATATAACCAGTATCGTTAATATTGCTGAGCAGTGGCAAAGGAGGTTAACTTCACAAAGTAAGGTGAGTTCCATTGGTTACAGGAATAATTTACTGTCAAAAACTGCGCCGCATTGGGCTTTTGCATAAACATTGATTCCACTTTTAATTTTAAGATATTACTATTATGCCCTCTTTTATCAAGTCATCTGAAGCATCATCACTGAATTTTGACAATACTTTAAACATTAATAACCCGTCAAAGCAGATTGAAGCAATAAACAAACTATCTATTCATCAAGTTAATCCGTTATCAAGTTTGTCTATTCCTGAAAATATGGAAACCCATTTTAATCTTGAGTCTTCAGCGCCTAATAAGTTAGAAGGGGCAAATGGGTTTATTGATTCTGGTGTATTACAACAAATCGACAGTGACAAATTGAATAATACTTTTGATGCTAAAGTGGTCGAAGTTTTACTGAATACGCCGTTTATGAAACATAAATTGAATCAATGTGAGGCATTATCTCATAATGAATTGACGCAACTATACCAATTAGGTGATCAATTACAAGTAAAGCTTGCTTTAGGCACTGGGCTGACTTCATTGCAAATGACAGCAGATGCGAGTATTGGGTATCACATTGATTTATCGAATGTATCTGCAGTACATAATATTCTCAATAAAAAGCTCAATGCAATGAATGATAAGCTATTTTTTGCAACTCCAGAAGAGCGTCAAGTGCTTAAGGGGATCACAAATCAGCTGACATTATGCCAAAATAAAGTCGCAAGATTAGAGGAGAAATTGCGAGAGGTAAAAGCTGATATGAGTTGGCCCGCTTCACGTGATTTAGCATTAAATCATCAATTAAAAAACTTAGAATTTCAGCGTGATAAGGCGATTAAGCAAGGTTATACCCATAGACATCTAGAGCAAGAAATCGATGGAATTAAGCAAGAAAGGCAGGCACTGTCGACTTTTGTCGATTTTAGTGCCCAACAAGCTGATTTTTTGATGTTGAAAAATGAGCTTGCTGACATAAAGATGTTTAAGGACAATCATGACTCAGTGCCTGATCTGCAAGTGAAGCGCTTGTTATTTAAGCATCAGGCTAGCATAGATAATATTAGTGAAATCTTACAATCAAAAATAGATGGCTTATCGCTCACATTGACATCAGCTTATAATGAGTATGAAAGAGTTAAGTCGAATATAGATGTCAGTGCTTCTATGGCAATGTTTAAACAAGGTTTTAATAAACAAGAATATGACAAGCTGGTGAAGTCGCTATTACAAGAAAATCAAGCAATCCAGCAATTAAATGCACGTCGCGCAACTATCGATAATCAATTAATTACTCAACTTGAGCGTGTTGCGCCTGCGCTTAATGTTATGCAACAAGCGCTTAATGGTGTGAATGGAGAAAGTGATCCAGTGTTAGGCTTAGCCAAGGTCTATGAGGCGCTGGAAGCTGTTATTCAGGTTATGCCTAAAGGATATGAACGGGATACCTTAGTCATGTTACATGCAAATATTAAAGGTGCATGTTTAACTAAAATACAGCAAAAGATGGAAGCCAAGTTAGCTCAAGAATTAGCCATGCTTGAGAAAGGTGGAGCATCATTTACGTTTGATATGACCTTTGCTCTTGGTGCTGAAGCGGCAATATTGGGTCTTGAACTGGGTAGTGCAGGCATTGAAGCTAACTTTCAATGTAATGTAACAGGCAATGATGATACAAAAATTCGTCAAGGAGGCGCGTTTTCTGCCAAGCTGACATTAACTGGAGGCAATAAGGTCCTTAAAAGTGATGTGAGTGCGAGCGGTGGCATCTCTTATGGTCAAGGCAAAACCTTTAACAGCCTTAAGGATTTCATTTCTTATCATGCTAATGATTTATTATCGGTTGCTTTAACATCAGAAAAAATAGTGGATGTGAAGCAGGCGCAAGAAGTGGGGGATTTTTTTTCTCGGGCTAGACAGTCTTCTTTTGCGTTGAGAGAGCGCCTTATTTCTGATGATACTTTATTAATGGGAGATCATTTCGATGTTGGCTCTTCAGCTGCTATTGACTATCTCAAGACGAATGTAAAAGGTGCCGGTTTGGAGGCGGGCATGGAGCTAAATTTATTTAGCGGCAGTGTCGGTATGTCGAGTACTAAAACCGATTTCCATCATTCAGTGGCGTTATTAAAGGCCTACCAAGCACACCCTGAACGCATTGATTCCAACAGTAAGCAGTTTTTTTCAATCAATTTCCAGGGGGAGGAGTTACTGAAAAAAGCAGGTTATGAGAAGCTCAATGCTGTCGAAAAACAGTTGCAAGAGATTCAAACTAAACTGGCTAAAGCCAGTCAACCTGAGGAGATGAAACTGAGGTCGCAAACCCATCTGTTACGGGATCAAGTTAAAGAGGCCATGATAAGCCTGTTTAATGAGTATGAGCACTATACCTATGTTGTTAATCGACTGGACTTTGCTAAAACTGTCGATGATCCCAATAAAAAAGGCATGACATCCATTAAGCATGGCTTAGAAAAGCAAAGGGGAAGTACTGGGCGAGGTGAATATCTTAAAGCCGTCATTACCACACATGCAAAATTGAAGCAGCTTTATTTACAGACTTTCATGGGAAAAGAGTCTGTGATTTTACATGATGCTAATTATCATCGCTTGCTTGAACGCATTGACAGTAATTATGATCAACCTCAGATGTCTTTAGAGACGAAAAAACATATCAATAAACACTTAGTCACTGTGTTTAAGGCAAGTTCTAATACTGCTCAGAAAGATGCCAGTATCAGCCTGTCTGTACCTGGGCCTAAATTGTTGCCCATCAGCGTTACTGGAGCGGTGAAAAGCTGTGAGATATCAGGAGATGCCAATCCTGATAATGATGGCAAGTATATGAATATCAGTTTTAACTTAGATCAAAATGTGGCCCTCTTTGACATTATCAATGGGCTACAGGAGAAGTATGTAAAGCAAGATGATATAACAGATAGCTTATCAAAGTTGCTTACAGTTGACTGGGCAGCAATGGATGTGACGCTAACAGGCAGTATGAAAGTGGAAGCGAACTTTATTGAAGAAAGCGATAAATATCATTTGCAGTATTTGCGTGTTAGTGGCGCTGAAGTGAATGAGTTTAGTTTGCCGAATTTATCCATTCCTGTCATGCCACTGAATAATTTTTCTCTGCAGATGTCTGCAAGTCAGGGAGTCAGTAAAAATGTATTTGAATACATTGGCAATAACACTTTGACCTATGTACAAACCAAATTTAATGGCTGGAAGTGTGCTGATCAGGCTGATAAGTGGCAGCAGTTTACTTTGAATAACAGACAGCAATTAGCTGAGCTTATCTTAAATATGTCAAATGATACCCTTAATGCAGGAAGCAGTTTGAATACCATGTTAGCCGATTTGAAAGCCGTGAGTGATCCTAATGAGCATGCTGCATTTGTGGCGAAAATTCATGGAGCATTGATGGCAGTTAAACAGGCGCCAGAGGATACCAATAAGCTTGATCATGGAATAAACATGTTAACAGAATTGTTGAGTAGAAGTTTTCCATTGTATGAGCAAGAGGTAACAGCTCGTTTTCACCCACAATAATATTAGCGGCTTTAAGGTTTGCGAGAAAGCAATAAAAGCGATTTAGGTGTTTTTATTGCTTTCGAGGTTCAACTTATACCCGCTTAGCGAGTGCCGTATACCACTATAGTTTTACCATGTGCTTGAATGAGATTTTGCTCTTCTAGCATTTTTAAAATACGGCCAACGGTTTCTCTAGAGCAGCCGACAATTTGACCTATCTCTTGACGAGTGATCTTTATTTGCATGCCATCAGGATGGGTCATGGCATCGGGTTGTTTGGCTAAATGCAGTAAGGTTTGTGCAATGCGTCCAGCTACATCCAAGAAAGCTAAATCCCCCACTTTTTGGCTGGTACTGTGTAAACGGTAAGCCATTTGTGCTGAAAGCTTCATGAGAATTTCAGGATTAACTTGAATGAGCTGTTTAAATTTTTTATAGGATATTTCTGCTATTTCACAGGCTTGTTTGGCTCTAACCCATGCTGTGCGCTCTGCTTGTTCTTCAAACAGCCCGAGTTCGCCAATAAAATCTCCTTGATTTAAATAAGAGAGGATCATTTCTTTGCCTTCTTCGTCTTTGATTAAGACGGCAACAGAGCCTTTGACAATATAGTAAAGGGTATCTGAACTTTCTCCTGCATGGATTAATGTGCTCTTGGATGGATACTTATGAAGGTGACAATGTGATAAAAACCATTCTAAAGTTGGATCGGGTTTCGGCTTTCCAATCAGAGCCATGCCTATATTCCTCGGCTGATTTAACATTAAATGATAAAAATATGCTATTCCATCATACGGCAATTACTTGAGTCAAACCTTGATTAAGATCAAAATTTTATCTGCTTTTTATTTTACTCAAAACAGACTCATCACAAGATAATCTTGGCTTATTCTAGCAAATTTTAGTGTGTAATGGAGAGGGAGACTATTTTTATTTTATTTATCGGTATATAGGCCAAAAGTATGAGTTTTTATTGGTAAACTAGCCATTTGTTTAGGGTTATTTTCATACTTGAGATGGATGTTCCATGGTGTTCTTCACGTTACTCTTTTTTCACATCCGACGCGGCCTTCATGATAAGAAGGCCAAAGACAGAAAGACAGTACATCATATAGTCAGAGGTAATGAAAATGGAAAAAGAGAATATGGGGAGAATGATTATTCGTGAAGTCATTTTTGTTGCCATTTGTTTCGGCATGGTAGGGGCTGCATTTTCGACGTCACAAAAGAATCTCATCGGTAATGATGGTGAGTTGAAAGAGCATATTCATTCTTCCATTTCAGTAGAAAAGCCTGTTGATGATAATGTTATACAAGAAGCAAGCAGTAAACAGTAAACAGTAAACAGTAAACAGTAAACAGCAAACAGTAAGAGAATAATGAACGCCCTCGTGTTGAGCCACAGCATTGGAGTTATAGTGGCGTTCTGGAGTATGTAAACATTGGGACTCACTTAGGGGTGGTTTGTCAATTCTAGTCGCGCTAATACCTGTGCTTTCCTGTAATCGATGTAGGATAAGCATTAAATAACCTGAATTCGGGATAAGCAGCGCCGCTTAATAGCACTATTTTTGCCCCTATTTGTGTTGTGCTTTCTACTAATAGCTTGCTATTAGACACGAAATCACGCCTTGATATCGACAAAAATTGAAGTATTAAGCCAAGTTCGAAAATAAAGAATGACCCAATTTCATTCAATTTTTTGATATTAAATGGGTTACCTCACATTTTTGACACCCATTATCCCGAGTTCAGGTTAAATAAAATACCGAATGACTGCATTTAGCGACTTTTAATGAAAAAATATCAATTATACTGATAAATGAACTCGTTAAATGAGTATTAAATTCTATGCAAGTGACTCTTTTTTCAATTATTACTCTCACTGTATTATTGGTCTTATGTAAACAGATAAAATGGGCTTATTTTCTCTTTGTTGCAAGTGCCATTCTTATCTTTATATGGTTTTTACACCATATGCACACTATCAACCCTAACCTATAAGGCTATACAATTCATGTCTACTTTATATCAGACTTACCTTAATAAAGGCATTAATTTTATAACTTGGTTGGAATGTGTCGGGATTATCTGTGTTTTAATTACCGCTTCAGTATTACAATTTTACTTAGTTGAATCACCTTGCCCTTTATGCTTATTACAACGTTCTGCTATGATGCTCATAGTGCTTCCTTTATTGATGAATTTAAGCTATGAGCGACGCATAATTCATTATTCACTATCAAGCTTAGGTGCATTATTACTCGGCTGTATTTCCCTGCGACAAATTTTATTGCATATCGATGGCCCGTTAGGCTCTGGTTATGGTTACCCTTTTCTGGGATACCATTTATATACTTGGAACTTTATTATGGCTGTGATTGTGATTGCCATCAATTTGATTGTCTGTGCGGCATTAAAGCAGTACAGCATTCCCGCTCTTTATGAGCAAAGTATTTTTGGAAAGCGTGTTGTGTTGATAACGGCTATCTTATTTATTGCTATAGCGGGGTTCAATGTCATCACTGCGTATAACGAGTGTGGCTTTCTGCAGTGTTAACAAAAATGCCAGTGAGACAGCTTACAAGCAATAACCACTCTTTACCACTTGTAGGGTTTTACCCAAGAGAAAAGTTATACTCTATCATTTATATGTTTTAGAATATTTAATCTTTGTTTCATGTAATCAATTTGATCTGATCCGTCAAATTTAGACTGATTACTATACTCCAAGCTAAGGCTTGATAATCTATTTTGAATATAGTTGAAATTATCGAGAATATCTTTTTCCTTTTCAAAGAATGCTTGTTCATTCTGCTTAAGAAATTCTAAGCACTTAAGTCCATCATCAGCTCCAATAGGATCACCAAGTGCTTGGTCTCTAAGGTTTTCAAGCTTTTGTCCTAGCTTGGGGTTGATCTCCAAAATTTGCTCTAAATGATTTTCAATACAATATTGAAATAAATGACTATTTCCTTCTTTTAGGTAGTTATTTGTGAATACTTGATTAAAACAATCATTTAATTTCTCTTGAAGAGTGGTTTGAAGTTGATTAGCGCGAGTTGTTAATGCATGCTCATCTGACGTCGTCATTCTCGAGAAAAAATCAACCACGGCATTTAATAATTTTGAAAGTCCATTCATACCATCTAAATTACGCTCTACCTTTACAAGATCATCAACAACGCTAATATCATAGTCTTTAGAGTCTAGAGAAATACCCCCTTCATTAATTATGTCTTGTGGAGTTAAAGTGCTTATCTTTGATATTGTCTCTATTGGTATCCGCATCAGTTATTTTTAGGCAGTTTATGATTTTTATTATGATGGAAAAAAAATTGATTGAGGTCTATCAAAAAAGTGAATAATTGTTTTATTTACAATAGATACTTAGCAGTGGTATCTTGTTGTTACTGAATAAGTTGTTAGGGATCAAAGGATTGATATGAATTCGTTGAAGATAAGAGTGATAAGTAAGAAAGATTGGGCAATATATAAAGAAATTAGATTATTATTGACCTGGTCAACTGAATTCGGTCACCCTAGTTAAGTTCGTTAAGCAACTTCTTTTAATAGCTTATCCATACGTTCA